>CAJOJR010000040.1 GCA_905235065.1 uncultured Bacilli bacterium | reverse complement strand
ATCTAGTTTTATTATATTATTTTTAGTAACTGGCAACATATTATTAAAATTAATAGCACCTAATTTACCATTATCTATTTTAAGAAAATCCAATTTAGATTTTAATTTTAAATGTTTTGGTTTTGGACTTGATAAAGGTGCAAAATACATTAATTTATCAATTCTAAATAAAACTCCAACAAACGGTCTTAATTCTTTTTCGTTGTAGTTATATGGAACTTTATCGTCAAATTTTCTTAAATAATCACAATATGCTGTATCTAATCTAACTAACATTAATTGTTCTTTCATGTTCATCACCTTTAAAAATATTATATAATAAATTGCACAATAAAACTAGAGTTTGCTCTCTAGTTTCTTTTTTAAGTTCCTCTTAGTGGTGGGAATCACCGCTTTTTCAATTTCCTGTTAAAGCCGGAATCGCTTCTTTTTTAAGTTCCTCTTAATGGTGGGAATCACCAGCTTTTTTAATATTGCACATTTCTAATGCAATAATAATATACTATAAAACATATAAAATGTCAAATAGTATATCACTAATATTATATGTAATTAATTATAAAATACTCAGAATATCTTAATAGTGCGAACTCTTTTATTAATTATGTTTTGCCTCAATCATTTCATATGTAATACATTGATTACCTTTTAGTCGAGTGTTTTTCCCTTCACAAACAAAGCCATTTTCTTTTTGTGCAGTTTTATTATAATTAATACATCTATCGTTATTAACTAAAGTATAACCACTTTGACAAGTCCATTTCACATGGGCATCTTCTACTTCTTCAATTATACATTTATTACCAGTTAGTTTAGCATTTTGATTTTCACATTTATATTCACTTACTACAGGATTATTGTATTTAATAGATCCCTCACAAAACTCACTTCTACTACTATATTGTTTTCCATCTCTATATCCTTCACATATTAGTATATTAGATGCATTATCCCAACAAGCACCATTTACTAATACTTTCCCTGGGCAAGAACCATTTAGTATGCCAGCTCTATGCCAATAGCATACTCCACCTGACATTGTATATTCTGTTCCATCATGTGTTTCACATGGACTTACTGGATGTGTAGCATTAGAATAATCAACACATACTACATCATTTGCATCTCCAGCGTCTGCACTCGTTAATCCTACTTCTACTCTAGTTTTTGATATTCCACTAGTACATGAATATTTCTTAGGTATAGCATTTTCAGTTATTTCTCTTATACATTTATCGTTTTCTAAATTAAATTCTTCATTACAATAGAATTCATTACTATCTATCATACCAGTTTCCTCATAACATTTGCCTTCATATTCCAAGTAATTTCTAGGACATACTTCACCTTTACTAGCAGATATTAATTTCTTTTAAGCAGAAATCCCCTTCAAGAGTATAACCTTCATCACAATACTTGCCAGTTTCTTTTGTTTCTTTAAGCTCTGACACTGAATCATTTACTATATTCTCTAAAGTAATATTGTCATTATCTTGAATGATCGACTTTACATATGCTATTTTAGCTGGACTTACATTATATTTTTTAGCAAGTTCTTCATCTTCTTTAGTTACACTTTCAATAATTACTATCTCGGTATGAATTCCTTTTTTACCAAATTCATACTCAATCTGCTCCGAAACCATTTTATTTGTAATTTTACCATCAACATGTAAAATAACATCTAGATTGTTTTCATTATCAACATATCCTTTTTCAATTAAATTAGATATTAGTATTTCAAATGAATCATCTAATGATTTTCCTTTATAATTATCATCTAATATATCTTTGGCATCATCATTTAATGCAACTACGCTTTTGACTTTTTCACGTTTATATAAATTAATTTCAACGCTTGGATTTATGTCTAATGTAATAGTTGATACTGTTCTATTATTCCAAATAATAAATCCTATAATTCCTATTACGATTACCAAGCAAACTATAATGGGTATAATTATTTTCTTTTTCATAGATTTTCCTCCTAATCATTAATCAATTTAGCATGAAGTACAACTCGTTTAGTACCATCACCAATACAACTTGATAGTGTTAGTATTTTATCTTCTCCAGATACTTCCACTTTATAATCATAAATTGATCTTGATTTTAATTTCTTAATAAATTTATCAAATTCATCATTATCTTTAAATTCAGTATTAATATAATAATCTTCAGGTTTAATCGAATAAGTCACTTGATAGTAATAAATTCCTTTTTCAGTTACTAATACTATCTTTTGATTATCTTCATTTTCATACCAAACTTCATTAAGAGTATTTTTTAATGTTCCAAACATTGATCCATCTCTTGTATTATGACCAAAGATAATTATATTTTTATCTGAATCATCAAACTTGTTATGGTAATCTGCAAATATCCATCCTGAAACATTCCATTTCTTTTTAAAGTTATGCTTTAAATAATAACTATTATCATTACCCCTAACAACTATATAATCTATATTTGTATTATTTACCTTAACATAAGCGACAGTATCCTTATTTGTTTCTTTCAAAGTTTTAAAATCTATATCGTATTTTATTTTTTGATTTTCTTCAATAGATTCAATAATAGTAATTGAATCTTTAATAATTGTTTCTTGTATTTTTTTGTTATCCTTATTATTTTCTAAATAAGAAATGATTTTTATTAAAGATAAAAGAAACATAAAGAAAAATACTAACATGATTACAAATAATAATAATTTTTTCTTATTTAATTTCCTTTTCTTCTTCACAATAACACCTACTTTTTAATAAAAGTAAAGGTACCATTTTCATTCTTTAAAATTAATTTTTTTTCTTTAAATGAATATGAATACTTAGAATCTTCAGATTTTTCATTTTCAAAATCAATATATAAATAATTATCTTTTAATTTATAATTAAATTCATACTCATGAAGCGATACTATCAATTTACCAGTATTATTTTTATAAAATTCATAAATTGTTACATTATCGTTAGTCCAAGTTCCAACTAATTTTAATTTATCTGAAAAAACTACTTTTATTACTAATATAATTATAACAAGAAAACATAAAAGTATTGCTAAGTTTTTAAGTTTTAATTTTCTTTTTTTCTTCAAAATAATCACTTCCTAATTTTAAAGGCGATAATATTACTACTATCGCCTAAATACTATCTCTATGATTTTTTATATTTATTTAACTTTAGATTTTTTTGATTTTGTAGCAGTAATCATTCCAACAGATAAACCAAAAACTGATATTAATAACATCCCAAACCACATATAAATATTATCCCCAGTTTGCGGATTATTTGTAGTTGAATTATTAGAAGGTACTACATAACTACCAGTTAAGGCATAGTTACTTAAATGTTCCAAAGTCCCAACTAAATAATCACCTTCTACTTTAAGATTAATAGGATTTTCAGTACTTATATTTCCTTGATCATCCATATCTACATTTATAATCTTAAATGTATTATATTTTTTCATCTCATCTGTCATTTTAATTTTGATATTAAATTTTGATTGACTTTCATGAACCTGGAATCCATCATCATTTATAACCTCTATTTCGTAGAAAGCTAAAAGTGTACCATAGTCTTTTGTTACATTCTTTAACGTTTCAAGAACTTGATTATACATTTCTTTTGGTATACCAGCTTCTTCTAATTGTTCATCTGTAAATGATAAATAATTAATTATAGTAAAAGTAAACTCTCTATCTTTTTCTTCAGTAAATGATATACTATTTCCATTCTCATCTGGTACAGTATATTTTTCTGTTTCAGCATTATTATTTTCTTCTTTTTCAACCCATTTAGCATATAATGTTACATTATTAGTTATTGGTGTATTAAAATCAAATCTTGTAGATGAAGTTACATCTTCATACCAACCATCAAATGTATATCCTTCTTTAGTAGGAGCAGTTGGTTCAGATACAGATGTTCCAGATGTTACTTCTTTACTTTCAACTTCACTTCCACCATTTGAATTAAATGTGACTGTATATTTTGTAGTATCTGTTAAATTTAGATACAACTGCATAGTTTGAAAAACTATTTGTTTCAAATGTTATTGTATTATTTTCTTCATTATATGTTGCATCAATTAATTCATATCCAGTTATTTCATCTCCATTATGTGTTTCATGAACTATAGCTAAGTTTTTACCACTCATATCATTTTCTAGTTCTAAAGTAATAGTGGCTTTATTATCAATATTTTCAACTGGTGTATCCCAAGATTCATAGTTTCCACTAGAATCTTTTTTACCACCTTTATAAATTGAATTATAAAGAGATATATCTAAGTAATTTTCTATATCATAACCTTCATCTGTTGCTTTACTTTCAAAACCTTCCATTCTATTAGGAGACATACTAATAACGTCATTAACTTCTAATTTGGCAGTACCATTTTCAAAATTTGTATCGGTTTCTATATTACCAGATTTAACGTTCACAGAATTAGGAATTACTTCATCACTAACTTCTTCAAATATTGCTCCTAAATGAAAATTATCGGCACCGTTTCCCATATTTTCTTCATTAAATACTATTTTATACACTCCAACTTCATCAGTAGTAGTAAATCCAGCACTACTATTTGTAAGCCCTACTAATTGATATCCAGGATCTGGTACAACTCTTATTGTTAATTCTGCTCCATAAGGAACAAGTGCTTCACCCCAAGCATCTCTTCTATCTGTATAAGCTTTATTACCATCGTGCCACTCATAAATTTCACCAGTTCCATGAAACTTTGCACTATTATAATCATTAACATTATCAAACGTATAACTAACATTATCTAAATCTGTATATTTTACTTCTACAAATTCAAGGCTGCCATGAGTGAATAATGAATCCTCATTTGGATCATAATCTGGTTCAGTATCTTTTTTATAATTCCATCCAAAACTTCCAACTAATTTTTCATTAGAAAGTTTACTACCTTCAACTACGATATTGTATCCATCTTCATTATATGGTACATCATTAATCCAAAATTGTAATGCTCTTCCTATATGATGTTCGTATATTTCATCTTTTGTATGTGGTGTTTGATTAGCATAATTAACACCATTTATTTCCAATTTTGAATATTCAATATTTGTCGCACCTACAAAGAAAAAGTCTACTGTTCCACTGCCATCATAATTATATTCATATTCAATTGGATTAGTTGTGCTTACACCGGTTGCATTAGGTGGCATTACTCCATTTTTAAAAGTTGCGTTACCAAAAGTGAATGGTACTCCTTCTTCCTCTATATGATCTGCATTAATTGCAAATTTAAATCTAACTACATCAGGATTATTAGGTTCACTTTCTACATAATGGTATTCAATATCACTACCACTAATATTAATTGAAATATTTCCAGTTGTTCTAACAGTGTTATCAATTGGAGGTCCATCTACTATCTCAACATCTAAGTTATTTTGAGGTGGATTTGTAACTACTAAAGTAAATATATAATTATTTCCATCAACTCTAGCATTTTTTTCAATGTAATTACTTAAGTTCCCACCATAAGAA
The DNA here is from genome assembly GCA_905235065.1 of uncultured Bacilli bacterium. GTDB lineage: Bacteria > Bacillota_I > Bacilli_A > RF39 > UBA660 > CAJOJR01. The sequence continues at coordinate 182 of CAJOJR010000040.1, read as the reverse complement.
ATGTCAGGATAAGAATTTCCTTTTTTGGATGTACTAATTTCTATCGTGTATTCATTTGTAGCAGAATGATATTCATCACTGCCACTTGTCCAATTGGAACCGTTTATAGATACACTATTTACAGGATAACCATTATCATCCAAATTAAATGTAATAAAACTTTCTCCTGTTCCAATACTTTC
>CAJOJR010000039.1 GCA_905235065.1 uncultured Bacilli bacterium | reverse complement strand
GTATCTTCGGATACAGAAGTTTTTGATTGTAGAGAGTCTGGAAAATTACTTTATAAAAATATTAAGCCGACAGTTGGAGATTATGTTTTATTTGATAAAAAGACACTAAGAATAAATGAACTACTTCCTAGAAAGAATTCTTTAATAAGACCTCTTATATCTAACATAGATAAATTATTTATAATAACTAGTGTTAAGAAGCCTGATTTTTCATCTTTCTTATTGGATAAATTATTGTTAATAGCTTTGTCAAATAATATAAAGCCTATAATAATTTTTACTAAGGAAGATCTTCTAGCATTTAAAGAAAAGATCAATATTAGTAAATATAAAAAGTATTATAAATCTTTGGGCTTTACAGTATATAAAAATACTCAAGTTAGTAAAATTAGAAAAGAATTTAAAGATTCCATAATTGCTTTAACTGGTCAAACGGGTGCTGGCACAAACGGGTGCTGGCAAAAGTAGTTTATTAAATAAACTAAATAAAGATTTAAATTTAGAAACAAATGAAATATCAGAAGCATTAGGTAGAGGAAAGCACACAACAAGAATGGTAACTCTCTATAATTTATTTGATGGATTAATTGCTGATACACCAGGATTTTCTTCATTAGATTTAAATGTAAGCAAAGAAGATATTAAAAAGTATACAGCCGAATTTAATGTTGATTGTAAATATAAAACTTGTAAACATATAAACGAGGAAGGATGTAGAGTAATTCCTAGACTTAATAAAAATAAATTATATGATGAAAGATATAAAAACTATATAAAATTAATGAGTGAGGTAAAATAATGATATTAAGTGGATCAATATTATCAAGTGTTGAAAAAGGAATAAATATATTAAAAAAATTTAATAATACAACTATAGATTATATTCATTTGGATGTAATGGATGGTAAGTTTGTTAATAACAAGTCTTTTCAAATGAGTGAGATAAAGAAATTAAATGATATTTCTTTAAAACCATTAGATGTTCATTTAATGGTTAAAAATCCAGAGAAGTATATTAAAGATTTGGCAATGTTAAATACACTAAATATTACTTTTCATTATGAAGCTGTAAAAGACATTGATTATTTAATAGATTATATAAAATCATTTGGAATAAAAGTTGGGATTGCAATTAATCCTAAAACTAATGTTAATGTTTTAAATGAATATTTAAGTAAAATTGATCAAGTACTAGTTATGAGTGTAGAACCTGGTGAAAGTGGACAAGCTTTTATTGAAAGTACTCTTGAAAAAGTAAAAAATCTTAAAGAAATAATAAATAATAATAATTATAAAACTTTAATTGAAGTTGATGGTGGAGTAAATGATACAAATGCCTTATCTTTAAAAGAATGTGGTGCTGATATTCTTGTAAGTGCAAGTTTTATTCAAAAAGATTTAGATAATATTAAATATTTAAGAGAATTGTAATTAACAATATATTTAGGAGGATTATATGAAATGGTTTAATAATTTAAATTATATAGTTAAATTTATCGTTTGTGTAATTCTACTTTTTATTTGTATTTATTTAGCTAAATTATTCTTTTATAAAGAAGAAATAAAAACAAATGAACCTATAGATATAGAAGTTATTAAAACAAATATATATGATGAAACTGATAATTATATTGTTAATTCCTAAATATAAAGATACTACTTTAAATAAAATAGTTACTGATTGGTTATATAGATATATAAAAGATTTTAAAGAAAATAGTGCTAATAATAAATCTTCATTAGAAATAAATTATACTTTATATAATATAAATAATTATTCTAATATATTTTTTGATATAAGTAATTCTTTAAATGAAAAAGATAAGCGTAAAAGCATTTTAATAAATTTAAAAGATAAAAAGTTATCATTAATAACTGAATTATATAATGAAGAAGAATTAAGAGAAAAAATTGATATAGTTAATAAGAAATATTCATCTGAAATTAGTAATAAGATATTAACTGCTGATATAAATACATTTAATTATTTAATATTAGAAGATGAATTTATAGTATATTTTGATAATATATATTATGGAAATATATCATATGATCCTTTATTAAATTTAGGAGATTCAAAAGAAAGTTCTTTTGAAGATATAAAAGATAAAAAAATGGTATCACTAACATTTGATGATGGTCCTAATGAGAACACTTTAGAAATATTAGATTGTTTACTTACAAATGATTCGAAAGCAACTTTTTTTGAACTTGGAAATAGAATGAAAAATAATAGGGAAATAACTAAAAAACTATATGATAATGGTATGGAAATAGGAAGTCATACATATTCACATAAGTATTTAACTAGAATTAGTAAGAATGAAGTATTAAATGAAATTAATTCTGTTTCCATCTTGTTTAATGAAATAACAAATGATAATATAAAGTTATTAAGAGTTCCTTATGGGAGTGTTAATTCAGAAGTTAGAAATCTATCACCGTTTCCAATTATATCTTGGAGTATTGATACTAAAGATTGGTTATATAAAGATCCTAATAAATCATTACCAATTATACTAGATAATGTGTCAGATGGGGATATTATTCTTATGCATGATATACACAAACGGAACTTGTAAAAAAAGTTGTTCCAGAACTTAAGGCAAAAGGTTTTGAACTTGTAACAGTAAGTGAAATGGCCAAATTTAAAAATTTTGAATTAGAAAGTGGAGTAGTATATAGAAAAATAAAGTGAGGTATTTATGGAAGAGTTAAATAATTATAATGAAATTGGAATTAACAAAGTAAAAAATAAAACATTTAAAACACTTGTATTATCTATAATGGCAGGCTTTTTAATAGCACTTGCAGGTTATGGATCAACAGTAGTTAGTTTTAGTATTAGTAATGCATCAATTGCTAAATTGTTATCGGCTTTAATTTTTCCAATGGGGTTAATACTTGTAATACTTCTTAAAACTGAATTATTTACAGGTAATTCTCTTTTAATAATTCCTTTAGTTAATAAAAAAATATCATTAAAATCACTTCTTTTAAATTGGGTGTTGGTCTATGTTGGAAACTTTATAGGAAGTATTCTTCTAAGTTTATTAATTTATAAAAGTGGAAGCTTAACAAATGAAACTCTTATTAATACATTTGTGGGTATTGCGAATAAAAAAATAAGTTACAGTTTTATAAACTTATTGATATTAGGATGTTTATGTAATATATTAGTTTGTACAGCGGTGTTTTTAGGAGTAACCTCTAAAAATATATTAGAAAAAATATTTGTAATATTTATTCCTATATTTTTATTCGTATTATTAGGATTTGAGCATAGTGTTGCGAATATGTTTTATCTATCTATCGCATCATTATTAGGGAAATTAGACTTTATAAATTTAATAATTAGTAATTTATTACCAGTTACTTTAGGCAATATTTTGGGTGGAATTTTAATTGGTTTAATTTTTAACTATACAAAATCATATAATAACATTGTTTTGATTGGTTCCTTAGCTCAGCTGGTAGAGCAACAGACTCTTAATCTGTGGGTCCAGGGTTCGAACCCCTGAGGAATCACCATATGATTATAAAACGAAGTTATCTTTTAACTTCGTTTTTTTATATTGTTAATTTTAAAAAAATAAATTATACTTAATATGGTGGTAATATGAAAATATGTATTTTTGGTGGTTCTGGTTCATTTGGAACTGCAATGACACAAAAATTATTAAATGAAATTGATTACGAAATAATAATATTTAATAGATCAGAGAAAGCTCAATTTGAACATAAACAAAAGTTTAATGATAGAAGAATTTCATATGTAATAGGAGATATAAGAGATTATAGTAGAGTATATGAAGTGTTAGATGGTGTAGATTATGTAATACTTGCTAGTGCTATGAAACATATTGATAAATGTGAAGCAAATCCATATGAATGTATTAAAACTAATGTGGATGGTTGTATTAATGTAATAAATGCTTCTATTGAAAGAAATATTAAGAAATTAGTATTTTTATCAACTGATAAAGCTGCTAATCCAACAACTTTATATGGAACATCTAAATTAATTGTAGAAATGTATATTAAAAGTACAAATAATAAGAATACAAGCATAATAACTACAAGATATGGAAATGTATTTGGTTCAGCTGGTTCAGTTGCTTATATATTTGAAAACTTAGCTAAAAAAGGTGAAAGTTTAACTGTAACTAATCCTGATATGACAAGATTTTTTATGAAAATGAGTGAAGCTGTTGATTTAGTTTATGCAGCATTAACTAAAGGTAATCATGAGGATTTATGGGTATTTAATAATAAAAGTTGCACTATTAAGGAATTAGCTGATGCATTTTCAGATAAGCAAGTTATATTAGGCAATAGATGTATTGAAAAAAATGATGAATGTTTACTAACTGTTAATGAACTAAATCATAGTGAAATAATAGACAATTATTATAGAATTAATTTAAATATAAAAAGTAAAAAAGAATATAGTGAACCTCTTACTAGTGATAATGCTAAAAGATTTACAAAAAAAGAAATTCAAGAACTTATTGAAGATTGGAGAAAAAGACTATGAAAATTTTAGTCTTGTCTTGTGATAAATATTCTGCTACTTGGGAACCATTTTTTAAACTTTTAGATAAGTATTATGATAATCATCCAGAAGTTTACTTAGTATGTGAAACCAAAAAATGTCCTTATTCTAAAACAATAAATGTTAATAGTAATATATGGACTAAACGGTTTAGAGAAGCATTAAAAAATATTAAAGATGATTATGTTCTTGTTTTGTTGGATGATTTTTTTATAAGAAAGAAAGTTGACACTAAAAGAATAGATGAAGTTTTAAAATCTTTTGATAAGAATACAATAGTATTTAACTTTGAAAAGAAATACAGAAAAACTGAAAAGTATTCAAATATAGATGGATTTGAAATTCAAAAGAATAGACAAATATATTTAAATAGTTGTCAACCTTCAATATGGGATAGAAAGAAATTAATTGAAAGACTTTCAAAAGATCAAAGCGCTTGGGAGTGGGAAAAGACAATTGTTGATAGTCCTTATAAACACTATATTAATACTAAAGGTTATATAATTGATATAGGTAATAGAAAATAGAATCTCAAGAGGAAAATTAACCTTAGAATGCAAATTATTTTTAAAAAGAGAAAAACTTAAAGTAGATTGGAAAAGATAATTAACAATTATCTTTTTTTATGTTATGATATTTTATGAAGGGAAAAGATGTTTATGGCAAATAAGAAGAGACAAGTAAAAAAAGTTAATAAAAAGGTAGAGAAAAAAATAGAAGATGAAAATGATATGAAAAATTTACTTAAAACAATAATTATTGTTTTAGTATCATTTGTAGTATGTTATTTATTATTTTTACTTATGGGTAAAGTTGGTATGTTTGAAAAAGGATATGAGAAACCAGAAGGAGATTCTAGTGAATTTACATATAATACAGCTTTAATAGGAACAGTATTTAATAGACCAGAGAGTGAATATTATGTTGCATTTGATGAAGAGGATGGAAGTAAATATTTTGATTCATTACTTAGTTTATATAAAGGATCATTACAAGTGTATAAAGTAAATATGTCTTTAGGTATAAATTCTAAATATAAAAGTGAATTTGGAAATCCCAAAGCTATACGATCTAGTGAACTTAAAATAAGTGTTCCTACGTTAATTAAAATTAAAAATGGTAGTATTGTTAAATATTTAGAAAGTATTGATGATATTGAATTAGAATTAAGTAATAATTAGTACATTTTGTATGTACTTTTTATTTTGTAGTGTTATAATAAATTTAATTTATTTTGAGGTGTGTATGCAACAGTATTTTGGTGAATCAATGAGTGAAAACATAATTAATCTTAATAAGAAAGATTTTAATCATATAAAAAATGTAATGAGGATGAAGCCATCCGAAGAAGTTTTTGTTGTAATGGATAATAAAAGATATTTGTGCGCTATGAATGAGGATTTAAAAAGCGTAACAATTAAAGAAGAATTACAAACTAAAATGAAGAATAAAGAAATTCTTTTATATGTTCCGTTTTTACAAGATGAGAAAATGAGTCTAATATTTCAAAAAGGCACTGAACTTGGAGTAACTAAATTTATAGTTGTTGATTTTGAACATTCAAAATATAAATTAGATGAAGAACATAAGTCTAAAAAACTAGAAAGATGGAATAAAATAATTGTTGAAGCATCTGAACAATCTTATAGAAATGATATACCTATATTAGAAAAGTTTATAAGCGTTAAAGAAATAAAGCCTGTAAAGGGAATGAATATTGTTTGCTCACTTGACACTTCTTGTGTAAAAATAATATCTGATGTGCTAAATAGAGATACTTTATGTGATAAAATATCTATAGTATTTGGACCAGAGGGTGGTATATCCAAATCTGAAGAAGATATTATAGTGTCTATGGGTTATGAAAGAGTGAGTTTAGGCAAAAATGTGCTTAGAACCGAAACGGCTGGGCTTTATGTAATATCTATAATAAAGTATCTAGAGGGATGTGAATAATTATGAATCAAATCATTAATTTTCTATATGTATTTTTTAATGGAGATTTCTTTGTAGTGATAATTGTAGCTTTAATTCTAATTTTAGCTGTGGTTTTATTTGGACTTATAAAAACACAAAGGGAATATGAAAAGTTATTAATCGAAAAAAATGAAAATGAAAAGCCATCAGAAGACAAGGTGGAAAGTGAAAAAAATATTAATATTGAAACGATAGAGATTCCAGAAGAAATTAAAGAAGAAGATATAAATGATGAGGTAGAAAAAAAGGTTGAACCTATTTTAAAAATAGAAGATACAAAAGAAATAAATCCGATCGAAGCATATGAACTTGATGAAGAAGCTAATGCTGTTATCAGCACTAAAGATCTTGAAAATATCGAAAAGGAAAGAAATGAATTATATGGCGTTGAGAATAATGCCAAATTAATTGAAGAATATGAAACTGAGCAAGAAAACAAAGCTATAATTAGTTATAGTGAACTTTTAAAAAATGCTAATAGTTTAGAATTAGAGTTTATTGAAAAACCAAAAGA
>CAJOJR010000038.1 GCA_905235065.1 uncultured Bacilli bacterium | reverse complement strand
TAGGAAAGATAGATATACACTACATGGCACTAGAAAATTACAATGTTTAAAACGATGAAATTTTCACTTCGCTATGTAGTGAAAAAAATCTATCAAAAAACTCTTTTTAAAAAATACCGCAACTGTTTAAAAAATTATACTAACTTTCACCAGTTAAAATTAGAAAAATTAGTTGACGAAGCCGAAATAGAAGAGGAAGAGGGTATTCGTTTAGCTAAAAGAAAAGTTCGAACTAGATTAATTAATTTTCGAACACATTTAATCAATGATTTAGAATACAAAGCTTCAACAATCAAGACAAACATGATTTGTGAGATATTGAAGAAGTTCACACAAAACTAGCTCATTTGGGGTTAAGTCTGAAACATATAATGATATTATAGTTAGATTAATTGAGGTGTATGAAAAAATGTATTTTGAGGAATTAACTGATGAAGAAGCAGATTATTATAATAAAAGAATAAGACATTTTGAAAATGGGGACTATACTGGCACTAGAAAAGTTGATTTAAATGCCATTAAACGATAGTTCTGAAATATATTATGAACTTTTTGAGGATAAAAAAGCAATTAAATTCATGGATAAACATTTTGATGATGAAGAGTTAATTAATAGGAATGACATATATTATTAGCTGTTGATTCATATAATGAAGCTGAAAGTTCATTTAAAAGTAGGAAATGTCCAAAATGTATGAAAACTAGGGTTGGTTCATATAGGATTATCTATTTTGTCAATGAGTCAACTAAAGAAGTTGAAATAATTGATATCGGTCCTAGAAAAAGTATTTATAAAAAATGGGATTAATTAAATGTAGTATGTTTTATTATTTATCCCACAATCGTATAGGGTGGTTTGTATTGTTCATAAAAGAGATATTTTTTTAATATAGCAAACATAAATACAAATAATAAAAATAAGTGGGATAATATAGGATTATTTAGTAAAAATAATGATAATAACAATATTGAACAGATAACTGCTGAAAATATTTAATCTTCCAAAAATGGTAGTATATTTCGTCAGTCTAGTTATAGTGCTACTGCAGTGGGGGTAATGTTTTTAACTTCAGCAAATGCAAAAGAACCTACAAACATTAAAATTACAAGCAATAGTGAACAGAATGGGAGCAGAGAACTATCAGCCATATTAACTGATTTAAATGATATAGATGTGAAAAAACAATGAATTTATTCAAAAAGAAAAAAACCAACACCGGCATAAAAAACATTGAAAAAAAAGAATTTAAAGGCAACACCAATATATATTCACCAAAAAAGATTATAGTATCACTAGTCAAATTTAGATTTTCTATTAAAATCATTAGAAGTTGAGGGTATTGATATTATAATCGAAGATGAAGAACTATTCAATAAATCAATTTTAGAATCTCGAAAAAATCGTTATCAAAGACAATGCGATATGGTGGGTATTATTAATGATAAAGACCCTGATTCTTTTTATGATTTATATTCAGAGTGGCCTGTTCCTGGTGGGAAATGGAGCATTATCAAATTAGATGGTAGTGAACATTTTAATATTCAAAGAAAAGATAAAGAATCTGTTTTAAAATTAGTGGATGATTTGAATAATGGCCGACCATATCCATATAAAATTATCAAGAATGATTATTCTAATAAATTTGGTATTGGGATGAATATAAAAAAATAATAAAGTGATAATGGCTTAATATGTTCCACCACTACCTGGACTACTACCACCACCTTGACTAGAACTATAATCAACCCTACGACCATCACTAGTATAACCCGGCTCATCTAAACTAATATAACCATTATCCTGAACATGATAATTAACTTGACCACCATACTTACTAGACAAATAACTATCCACTTCAGACTGACTATACATTGGTGTACCATCAGATTTATAAGCTAACGCTTGCCTCTGATTATTATTTGACTGAGAAGTATCATTACTACTATTATTACTAATATTACCACTAATAGCTACTTCAATAGTCTGAATAGGTTCTTTACTAGATACACTATCATATACTTTAACCACAGCTTTAGTAGGAATTCCTTTTTGATAATAACTCATCACAGTAGGATTATTTATT
>CAJOJR010000037.1 GCA_905235065.1 uncultured Bacilli bacterium | reverse complement strand
AAACAAAGAAATAATACATTTAATTTAATGACATCATCAGTAATAGCATTTTTTAAAAGTATAGGATTAACTAAAATAGATTACTTATTTTTGACACATAATGATGCGGATCACGCAGGATATTCTGAAACTTTAGTGAATAATTTTAAAGTTAAAAACATAATTATAAATAAAGGCAAAGTTGGTAACTTTGAATCAAAATTAAATTACAAATTAATAGAAAAACATTATGAGATAGATAATGTTAAAATATATTCTTTAAATGATAAAATTTATAATAATGAAAATGCTGATAGTTTAATTCTATTGGTAACAATTGATGATAAAAGACTTCTTTTTATGGGAGATGCTGGAATAAAGCAGGAAGAGAATATACTTGGTAAATATAACATTAAAAATATTGATATTTTAAAAGTTGGACATCACGGGTCTAAAACTAGCAGTTCAGATGAATTTATAAAAATCACTACACCAAAGTATTCAATAATTTCTTGTGGAGAGAATAATAAATTTGGACATCCTAATAAAAGCGTGATAGATACATTAAATAAATATAAAACTAAGATATATAGAACAGATGAAAATGGAAGTATTATGTTTAAAATTAAAAATAATAAATTAGAAATAGAAACATGTGTACCATATAAGGAGAATTAAAATGAATTACTATAATGAGATAAAAAATATTAAATGAAGCTGGTGGAAAATATGGAGATAATATCATAGATGGGTATTCAAAAAAGTTAGTTGTCGAAATGGGTAAAAAATATAATCGAAGAACCCTATTTAGAATGAAACAATTTTATAACATGTTTAAAGATGAAAAATTGTCGACACAATTGACATGGAGTCATTATTCTGAATTGTTATCAATAAAAGGGATTTGAAGAACTAGGATTAATATGTAATTCACGTAAAAAGTAATGTATACTTTTTTTAGTGTATTCATATTATATTATATATGCTATGTAGCATTTATATATTGAGAGAATTTTTTCTCTCTTTTTTTATTTATTAAAATAAAGTATAATTAAATTATGAAAAATATAGATATAGTAAATGGATTTCTTAATTATTTGAGAGTTGAAAAGAATTATTCGGATAAAACAATTAAATCATATGAAGATGATTTAAATTCTTTTTCATTAGAGATTAATAAGAGTTTATTGGATGTGACTGAAGAAGATATAATAGAGTATTTAAAAGTATTAAAAAATAATAAATATAAAAAAACAAGTGTATCTAGAAAGATAAGTTCTTTAAAAAGTTTTTATAAATATATTAATTTTAAAAAAATAAAAGAAGGTTATAATCCAACTACATATATTTTATATCCCAAAAGAGATAGAAAGTTACCTAATTTTATAGAATATAATGAACTAGAGGAATTAATTAGAAGTTCTCTAGAAGGAAAAAATCAAGAAAGGAATAATCTTATTATTGAATTATTATACGCAACAGGTATGCGTGTATCAGAACTTGTTAATATTAAAATAAATGATATAGATTTTAATGATCAAAGTATTAGGGTTATGGGAAAGGGTTCTAAAGAAAGAATTGTTTATTTTGGTGAATATGCTTTAAATGCAATGAATAGTTATATTAAAGGTGAACGAAAAGAAGTATTAAAAAACATTAATTCAGAATGGCTGTTTCCAAATAAAAAAGGTGAACATTTATCAACAAGAATGATTGAGTTGATTGTGGATAAACTCATGAGAAATGTTAGCATTAAATCAAAAGTTAGTCCTCATACATTAAGACATACTTTTGCAACTCATTTATTGAATTCAGGCTGTGATATAAGAGTTGTTCAAGAACTTTTGGGACACGAAAACTTAACCACAACTGAAGTATATACACATATAACAAATGAGGAATTGAGGAGTACTTATTTGAAATTTCATTCTAGGAAATAGTAGTCTTGCATAGCAAAAAAAAATATAGTAAAATAAAGAAGTAAATATTATAGGAAAATGGATACTATAATACAAAATAGAGTAATCTATGAAAGAAAAATTAAAAATGAATAAGGGTTCACAAAATGGAAGGTAAGTTTGAATTAAGCAAAAATTTAAAATTAAAACTCGCAATAATTATATTTGTGATTTTTTTGCTTGTGTCAATAGGTTTAACATATGCATTTTTTAGTATCGAAGTAGATGGTAATGAAAATGCATCTTCAATGAGAGTGACATCAGCTGAC
>CAJOJR010000036.1 GCA_905235065.1 uncultured Bacilli bacterium | reverse complement strand
ACTTCCTAAATGATTCATAATTTACTCCTTATTACTTATTATCTCATCAAATAATGATTGAATAATTTTGTTTCTATTATCCTTTCTAGAAGTATTAATTAATCTAAAGCCATATTTACTGCACTCTTCTTTTAATAATTCATTCTACTTTATTAAGAATTTAACATTCCTTTCAATATCTTCTTCACTTACATAACTCGGCCAATCATATGATGCAGAATATTTTTTAAAATCTTCTCTTATATTTTCTTCTGTTGCATCCATATTAGATAAATAATAAACATCTATATCTTTAATATATTTAAAATTTATTAAATCACTTGGCATGTAATAGATAGTATCTATTACAGAATTTATTCCATAGTTTTCTGCCTGTTTTAAACAAAACTCCACATATTCTTCTAAAAAATTCATATAGTGTTTTTCATCAACACAGTTAACATCAAATACCTCTTCAGTAGCATCCATAATATTATCAAAACTATAATAATTAAAACCTGCTTCTTTTTGAAGTTTAACACTTAATGTTGTTTTACCAGCTCTTTTATTACCGCTTATTAATATAACTTTACCTTTTTTCATATTTACTCCTTAATTATTTAGATTTATATTGATTTTTTATTTTTATAATAAAATTATAGCACATAATAAAGATGAAAAAAATCTATTATATTTTTATGTAATTGAAAAAAGCGATAATCAAGAATATCGCCTTATTTTTGTAATACTATTCTGTTTCTTCACTTTCTTTACTAAGAATATCTAATAAACCATTTAATAAACTCTCTTTATCTTTTAATTCTTGTTTTAAAATCTCTATTTGTTCCATTAATTCTTCAATTTGTTTCTGCTTATCTGTCACTTTGAAACACCGCCTTTTTTCTTTTCTAATTCTTTTTCTTGAATTTTTGCTAATATTTCATCAGTTCTTGTATTTAATATTTGAATTTCATTACGAGTTTGTTCTAATTGTTTATATAACATTTCTATAGTTTCATCTTCGGTTGCATTTTTTAGTTTTTCTTTCTTTTTGTCATAAAAATCAATAACGATTGATCCTTTTGTTAGTATTTCTTGAGCAACTACACTTCCAGCATTTCTAATACGGCTTAGTTTTGTTTCTCTTGCTTCATCATGCATTAATTCAAGAAATTCTTTTGTTGTATATCCTGATCTAACAAGACAATTTGCAGATCTTCTGCTTAAGCCAAATTCTTTAGATAATTCATATAGATCCGCATCTGACTCAAAATCAATCATAGGATCTATATCCATATATTTACATTTTAACAATCTTATTACTCCACGAATTTCCATGTAAGTTGTTGTTTTTTTATTTAAAAGCAAGTTATAATATTCTTCATTTTCTGGCATTTTTAATAAATCTCCAACTGTCACTATATTTTTTTTCATTAGTTCTTTTAAAGCATCATCAGTAAGCAATCCATTAATGCTTTCTAATTTTATGTTGGAGCACTCATCACTAAGTTCAATTTTTAGATTGTTTTCTTTTAATTGTACTGATTCAAAATGTCCATTTTGAAGTTTTTTATGTGCTTGCAAACATTCATTTACATAATTCTTACATTTTGCTGGAATTACCACTCCATTCATATTGAGTTCATTTACAAATTCTTCAGTTAAAAATTCAATTGGTACATACTTTATTGAATTTGGATCTTTAACAACTGCTTTGAAACATAATTTATTGCTTTTTATATCACGCGGAACATATCTTAATGCTTCACCACTATTATTAACTGCATACTCACATACTTTTTGTGTTCTTCTTTCTTTCGGAACAAAGCGAAGCACTGATCCTTTTTTACTTAACGCATAATATATTGTTTCTTCAGTTATAACATCAGGATCAATTAAATATATACTTTCTGGAGCATTATCAACCACTGTTTTTTGATATTCTTGTGTTTGATATTCTGCTGGAATATATCTTATAACTTTATAATTTCTTTGAAATGCGCTATCCCATAATTCTTTTGTCATATAATTTTTCAATTTACTATCAAACAGTTGAGGAAATTCATAGTGGCTTGATATGTAATTTAAAACTTCTGGAGTTAGCCAATCTTCTCCTACATGATTAATGAAATCTTTTGTACTACAAATTGCCCACTTAATAAATTCTTCATTCCATAAATCATTATCAATAACTATTTGCTTATATTTCATTCCTTTATCATTTGTTCTTATCTCAATTTGTGGATATTCATATTTCTTGCCCGTACTATTATCTATAATAATAAACTTTTTGCCTCTTTTATAATCTTCATCATTATAATAACTAGCAGTATAATCATATGACATTTGTTTCCAACTATATTTATCATTCTCCATTTTATGCACCTTCATATTTATTATATCACAAGTAAATAGTTATTTGAAATATATTATTACTCACTTTGTCCTTTTTTTAAAATATTTGTTATAATTTATGTAGAGGTAGAATTATGAAGTTAGATATAATAGTTCCTTTATATAATGAAGAAGAAAATTTAGCTGATTTTTATAATGAAGTAAAAAAGACTTTAAGTGATATTGAATATAGATTAATATTTGTTAATGATGGGTCTAGTGATAATTCTTTAAAAGTTTTAAAAGATTTATATAAGTTTGATAAGAAAAGAGTTAGAGTTGTAAGTTTTTCAAGAAATTTTGGTAAAGAATCTGCAATATATGCAGGACTTAAGAATTCTAATGCAGAGTATACTGCGATTATAGATGCTGATCTTCAACAAGATCCAAATTACTTATTAGATATGTTAAATAAGTTAGACAAAAACGATGATGTTGACTCTATATGTATGATTCAAGCTCAAAAAAAGAATAGATTTTTTCAAAAACTATTCTATAAGTTTATAAATAAGATATCTAAAACAAACTTTGTAGATGGAGCTTCTGATTTTAGAATGTTTAGAAGAAAAGTTGTTGAAAGCATATTATCTTTAAGTGAAAAGAATAGATTTTCAAAAGGAATATTCTCTTGGGTAGGATTTAATACTTTATATTTACCTTATGTTGTTAAAGAAAGAAAAAAAGGTAAATCTAAATGGAATTTCTTTAAATTATTAAACTATGCGATTGATGGATTTGTAGGGTTCTCTACTTCACCTCTAAAATTTTCTGTATATTTGGGATTATTATCAAGTACATCTGCATTTATATACTTAATTGTTATATTAGTTAAAACTTTAATAAAGGGTAAAGACATACCAGGATATGCTTCAATAATATGTTTAATTTTATTTATTGGAGGATGCATACTTTTAAGTATAGGAATACTTGGTGAATACTTAGCTAAAACTTATCTTGAAGTTAAAAATAGACCAATATATATTGAATCTGAAAGAATTGGATTTGAAAGTGATATATTATAAAACCAATAAGT
>CAJOJR010000035.1 GCA_905235065.1 uncultured Bacilli bacterium | reverse complement strand
TTTAGGAATAAATGATTTTGATTCAAAAACATTAAGAATTAATGATTTAGAAATAATGGGTATTCTAAATGATGATTTGAGCCAAATTTGTTTCCCTTTGAATAAGGATCTTTCAACAAGTAATCATTATTTAGCTCAAATTAATGGAAATATCTATTCAAAGAAGGCTATTATGTTTGACATTTACAATGAAAATGAAAGAAAGCATGAGCATTTGATTGAAAATGGCCTTATTTATCGTCATGTTATTGTGGGAGAAGATATGGCAAAAACTAAATTTTGTATTACATATGATGATTCAGATGATCAATCAAAAGAACTTATTTTTTCACTTCAACTTACCTGCTCTACAACTGAAAATAAAAATCAATATATATTCCCGCCCCAACTTCCAGGTGTTATCTATAGTCATTTTCTACCAAAAGGTGCTATTGGAGTTTTTAGAGGTATGACACCAAAAGCTGGTGCAAAAGAAATAAATTTTAATATGAAAGCAATAAAAGGATTCCCAGATATGAAATTTGATGGAGCTTTGGATTTTCCGGAAGCTCAATATGATGAAGATAGGATAATAAATATAAGAAATCCACATCATGCAAATAGAATGACAGTATTTAGCTTTTATTTGGATGATCCTAAATATGCAGATTTAAAAAATTATAATTCAATATCTTCTGCACAACCTTTGATTATTGTTGAATGTCTAGAAGGAGTTAATGCTGTTGAAGAACAATCACTCTTTTGTGAATTTGAAACTTCCATTTTTAGTGATTTGGATCGTATAAACCTTGTAGAAAAGGAAACTTTTAGTCAATTTTTATTAAAAGATGAAACAGATCTATATACTATTAATATAGATAGTAAAAAAGATTTGCATAAAATTTATTTGGATTTAATAGTTTTTAGCGGAGATGTCAATTTTGAAGTAGAGAATAAAGACGATTTCGTTTACGCCCATAAATATTATTTATCAAACAAAATATTTTATAGTATAACTGTTGAAGAAAGCAATACAAAAGTTAACTTTAAAGTAAATGCACATAAAAATTCATTTTATATTGTTGTATATCAATTAGTTAAGAAGGGAGATGAATCTAAAAATATAAATGAAATAGAATCAGGAGTTAATTACATTCAATCTATATATGTTGGAGAAGATGCAGATTATATGAAATATGTTAAAATAGCAAATTTAAAATTTGAACAAGGTTCCCCATTTTTAATGAATTTTTATTCTGAAAATTGTCAATTTATTATTTCAAGAGAAATTAAACAATATGAAGATGGTACAACAAATGAAGAATATCTTCCTATGTATGATAGTTATAGTCAACTTATAATAAGTGAAACTGATCCTTATTATTGGAGTTCTACTTATACATTTAAAGTAGATATTACAGCTGATGATTCGTCCCAATATAATAATAAAATATGTATGATGTATGTAACAGGTTTAGAATTATCAAATTCAGAGGAAGGCTCTGAAAGAACTATCTCAGTAAGTGAAGGAGTTCCTCAATATTATATATTTACAAAAGATTATCCTTATATGAAATATACTTATTTCGTAAGTGATATAAATAATGAGCTTGTTATCAATTTTAATTTGCTTGACAAAGGAACTTTTCATATTAAAGTATTACATCATTATAATATTATTAAAGAAGCGGATATATATAGAAATGAACAAATTATGATAAATAAAGCAGAGTTAAACAAAAGTTGTGTATATAATGATGAAGTATGCCCAATAGATATATATATAGAATTGAACAGTACTGGAAGAGATAGAAAAGTAGAAACAACAATTTACCAAATAAATGGCGCTCCAATTTATTTAGAAAAAAATGCTATAAAACAAGATATTATATTTAGTTCAATTAGAAAACGTTATTATTTAGATATAGGAAAAAATGAGTCAGGAGATATTACAATGGATTATATAAGGGGAAGTGGTTATATTTATGCTACTATTGTTGATAAAAATAGAGGTTATGATACAGAAAATCCAGATTGGAGAGGAATGTATAAATTCCCGACAAGTAAAGAAAAAACATTATCATATGAAACATATCTTAAAAAAATAGAAATAAAAAAAGAAGATACTAGAGATTGTGATGACGGATGCTATATTTTAATAACTGTAATAAGTTCAGTTTATGATGAAAGTTCAGAAGGAAATGGTAATTATGTACCTTATAGAATAACAATAACACCAAGAATTTTACCAGATGGATATGAACAATCAGAATATTTAGTGCCAAAAATTAAAATGAAGGTAAATCAATTTGTTACAGGAAATCTACTTAAATCAAACGATAAAATATTGGCATATTATAAAGTAACTTTACCTTATGAATCTGATCATATTATTATTGATTGGCAAGCTGATAAACCTTCTCTTTATATTAATATAGGAGACGAAAGACCACAAATGGGAAGTTGTGATTTTAATCTTTCTTCAGTTGGACATGATGCTGTATATAGAATAGCCAAAGAAGAAATAATCAAAAAAGCAATTTATAATCACGGCATGGATTTAAAAGATTCTATAAGAAATGAACTATAGGTTTATGGACTGATAGTTATGATACTTTATATACTTCTATGTATTCGTTTAAAATATTCATGCCTCCTATATATACAGGAGAACAATACTTCGATAGAAGAGTCATTGAAATAATTCATATAAGAAGTGATCAAAAAGTACAATGTCATCCTACTCATGAAGGAAATAATGATAATCGTTTTTCATGTTTATTTGCTGTTGTCTTTGATGAAGGTGATATTGGTAAAAATCTCGTTGTTTATCCAAGAGCCCAATTAGAAAACCTTCGAGTTAATTTTACTGGATCAATAGTTGATGCTATAGAAGTTGAAAAAAATAACATGCAATTTATTGTTGATACATTGGAAGACCCAGAAGATCAATATTCATCAAATGGAGGAAAAAAATATCTTTATTATGAAAATATAGAAAAAGATAAATGCCTTCTATTTTATGTAGAAATAGAAACGGATTCAGTTATCGAAGTTTTGTCTTCTATTTATACATACGCAGAAAATCAAATATTTGTTCCAAATCCAAGTACTCCTCAAGTCTTCGCAATAAAAGACAAAAGAATTTTATTTAATTTTGAAACTTCTCAAGATTTATTAATTAATATTGTGTCAATTTCTGGAAATGGTTATTTCTTTTGGGAAAATGAAGAAGACCAAAATATAAATTATTACTTAAATGGATTTGAAGATAGATTAACATTGACATCTGGAGTTTATGAGAAAGATCATAGATTATCAAAATTAGTAGCTCAATCAACTGTCTTTACAATGTTTCAACCTGATGATTCTGGATTTGTTTTTTATGTTAGTTTTTATCCTAGAAACACATATTATAATATAGATCAGCTTAAAGTAGGTAGAGCAACAGAGATTAATTATCGTGAGGCAGAGTTTCCATTATATTTCTTTGCAAAATTAAATGTAAAAGATATAGGCGTCAGTTTCACATTTTACAATTATTATTTGGAGAAAGATTTTAAATTATTATATGGTAAAGATTTTCTTTCAATTTGGGGAAAAGTAATTACAGAAAATGAAGCATTAGAAGCAAGGAGGAATGGAGTTAAAATACCAACAAGTGAAAATTCAATACCTGGAATATATGATGGAGCTTTTGGAACATTATTTTTAAATTCTAAAGATGTAGATAAATTTAATGTAAAAGAAGAAGATCATCCATATTTATTTGTAGCTATTGAAATGAAAGAAATAAAGCCTATGTACTCCAATGGAATTAGTATGGAAGTTAGTATATTAAGAGAACAAAGTGAAAGTGAACAGGATTTCTGTGTTCCTGAATTTGTCTATCTTAATGGTAAATTATCTAATAGTGAAGAAATTTTCAAACCTAGATTTATATATAAATTAAAAACAGATCCCTTAAATCCATTTATGAATGTAGAATTCTCATCTAATAGTGATTTAATAAAATGGGATTTAGCCTATGATAAAGAATTAGAAAGAAAAATTGAAGGTAATAAACAATATTTAAATGGAAGATATATTATGACTTTCGGAGTAGATTCTCAAATTTTGTTAGAGAACAAACCTGTATATTTAGTTGTTCATAATGATGAATTAAATAAAATAAATCCTAAATTAGGTAATTACGTTTTTAAATATATGAATGGACAAGCAAGTGACAGTTTTTATTA
>CAJOJR010000034.1 GCA_905235065.1 uncultured Bacilli bacterium | reverse complement strand
TGGTATAGGAGAAAAATTAGGCCTTGTTATCCAAATGGGTGCATCTTGTATAATATCTTTTATATTTGCTTTTATTATCTCTTGGAAAATTGCCCTTATAATGCTTTGTGTTGCTCCTTTTATTATAGTTGATATACTCTTTTTAGTTAATGCTTTAAGAACAGGAATTATCATGGGAAGAAAAACATGGGAAAAGGCAGGAGGTTTGGCAGAAGAAATGTTATATAATATTAAAACGGTTGCTTCATTTGCCAATTTTGAATTTGAGACAAGAAGATTTAATGAAAAAGTTGAATTATGTTATCAATTGGATCTTGGGACTGTATTGAGATTGGCTATATGTATTGGTTTCTTGATATTCTTTATGAATTTGTCTTTTGTTATTGCTATTATGTATGGAAGAACTTTAATTGGAAAGGATTATAACGCTAATAAAGGAAAAGATTTTACTGGTGGTGATGTAATGGGGGCTGCAATGTGTACTTTAATGGGTATTATGGGTATTGGTTTAACGGCACCAAATATTAAAGTTATCCAAGAATCTTGCACAGCTACTAGTGATTATTTTACCTTATATGAAAGAGAACCTCAAATGGATTATTCAGAATCAGTTGAAAAACCCCCAAGAGAACAAATAAAAGGACATATAGAAATGAAAAATATTAAATTTATATATCCATCTGATCCTAATAATAGAGTAATTTTAGAAGGATTAAACTTAGATTTTGAAACAGGAAAAAAAATTGCTCTTGTTGGAGAATCAGGTTGCGGTAAAAGTACTACAGTAAATTTAATAGAAAGGTTATATGAAGCAACTGATGGAGAAATCTTAATAGATGGAATTAATATAAAAAGATTTGATGTAAAATATCTCAGAAGTTTAATAGGCTATGTACAACAAGAGCCAGTTTTGTTTAATCAATCAATAAGAGAAAATCTAATTTTTGGAAGAAAAGAAGAACTTGAGCAATTAGGTAATTTAGATGATTTAATAGAAAATGCTTGTGATGAATCATATGCAACAGAATTTATCTCTAAATTACCAGATCAATTAGAATATGTTGTCGGTGTTAAAGGAAGTAAATTATCGGGAGGACAAAAACAACGTGTTGCCATAGCAAGAGCCATTTTACATAAGCCTAAAATATTAATCTTAGATGAAGCTACTTCCGCATTAGATAATAAATCCGAAAAAGAAGTTCAAAGAGCTTTAGATAATATTTCCCAAAAAAATGTAACTACCATTATAATAGCTCATAGGTTAAGTACTATTAAAAATGCTGATATGATTTATGCAATAAAAGAAGGAAAAGTCATTGAGCAAGGGACACATAAACAACTTTTACAACTTAACGGATACTATGCTGGTTTAGTTAGATCTCAATTAGCACAAGATGAAATAGAAACAAAAGAAGAATTAGAAATAAAAGAAAAAAAATCTTCATTAAAAAGGAGAAACACAGACGAAGAAGTTCAATTCGAAAGAAAAGATGATGAAATATATATTGAACAGGATACAGTTAAATTAAATCCTTGTCGTGTTGTTAAAGAGGTTGTTGACAATCATTGCATTCTCCTCGTTTTAGCAATGATTGGTGCTGCAGGAGTAGGAGCTTGTCAACCAATAAATGGATTAGTAATGGCTCATGCTTTAAATGGAATGCTTTCAATGTATCAGACTGTAAGATATGATGACGCACTTAAATATAGTTGGCTTCTTTTACTTTTGGCATTTTTACAAGGGGTTTTTAATTTCTTGATGATATGGATGTTTACCAGAATTGGTTTTTCTTTGGCAAGACTATATCGAAAAAAAATATTAAAAAAATACTTACAACTTCATATGTCTTTTTATGATATAACCAAAAATTCACCTGGAGCTTTATTAACTCGTTTATCTATCGATACTATGCAATTAAACAATTTAGTTTTCTCAACTGCTGGTTCCACTGTTCAAGTAGGAACAACTTTCGTTTTAGGAATAATAATGGGTTGTATTTATGAATATCGTTTAACTTTAATAATGTTTTGCTTTGTTCCTTTTATTGCTGTCGCTATCATTATAAGAAGAAGTATCAATTCAGGCTCAGGTAAAAGAGGAGTAAAAGCAAATGTAGAAGCAGGAGCTATACTTTCTGAATGCGTCACAAATACTAAGACAATATATTCATATAATTTTCAAAATCATGCAGTGAAAATGTATATGGATGTGCTTGAATATAATAGAAAAAAATTCTTAAAAGATTCACTTTTTGCTGGATTCTTTGTTGGTTTAGGTCAATTTGCACTTTTCGCTGGAAATGCAACTGTATTTCACCAAGCAAAAAAATATATATTAGATGGAGAAATAGACTCAGAGGATATGGCTTTGGCATTGAATATTGTTATGACAAGTGCTGGTAGTATAGGTAATGGTTTAGCACAACTTGGTGATATTAAAAAAGCTGTTATCGCATTTAAATCAATTTATAGTGCTCTTGATACTAAAGTTTTAATAAATCCATTTAAAAGGGATAATGCAGATAAAATAAGTGCTCTAAATATTAAAGGAAAAATTGAATTAAGACATGTTTATTTCGCTTATCCTACAAGACCCGAACAAGTCATAATAAAAGATGTTTCTTTCACTGTTTATCCAGGTCAACAAGTGGCCTTAGTTGGATATTCTGGAAGTGGTAAAAGTACTATTATTCAATTATTAACTCGATTTTATGATGTTGAAGATGGAAAAGGTGAAATACTCATTGATGATGTTAACATTAAAGATTACAATCTTTATGAACTAAGAAAGAAAATAGGTTTAGTAAGTCAAGAACCAGT
>CAJOJR010000033.1 GCA_905235065.1 uncultured Bacilli bacterium | reverse complement strand
CCTATTTTAGGTGATGCTTTCTTTGGAGTATTCTTTGCTTTTTCTTTTCCATCATTTGTATGTATGTTTTTATGTTCTACTCTTTCTAAGTTTTGTCTTATTTCTGCTTTTAATAAAAATGTTGTTACTTCTGCATTAATTGAAGCTAACATACCATCAAATAATTGAAATCCTTCTAAAGCATAAACTTGAAGTGGATTTGTTTGAGCATATCCTCTAAGTCCTACACCTTCTTTTAGATTTTCCATTGCATCCAACTGATCCATCCAATGTTTATCTATTACTCTAAGTGTAATTGCTTTTTCAAAATCGTTTTGTATTTCTTCTGGTATGTCTTTTAATTTATTATTATAATCATCTACAACTATATCATAAATGTAATCAATTATTTCTTCTGGAGATTTATCTTTGATTTCATTTAATTCAACCTTTTTAGATTTTAATAGATTACTATTAAAATGTTCTATTATATTATCTAAATCATTTGAATTAAGTTCACCTTTTTCTGATTTATGAGAATTAACAACATTTTCAACATATTCTTTAAATGTTTGCATTACTCTATCAGTAATACTATCTTTATCTAATATTTCATTTCTTCTTTCATAGATAATTTCTCTTTGTTTACTTATTACATTATCATAATCAAGTAAACCTTTTCTTCTATCAAAGTTAAATCCTTCAACTCTTTTTTGAGAAGATTCTATATTTTTTGAAATCATTTTATTACTTATTGCTTGATTTTCAGGTATTCCAAGTGAATCCATAATAGATTTCATTCTCTCAGATCCAAATTTAACCATTAAATCATCTTCCATAGATACATAGAATATTGAAGTACCTGGATCTCCTTGTCTTCCAGAACGTCCTCTTAACTGATTATCAATACGTCTTGAATCATGTCTTTCTGTGCCGATTACATAAAGGCCTCCAAGTTCTCTAACACCTGGTCCTAATTTAATATCTGTCCCACGACCAGCCATATTAGTTGCGATTGTTACTGAATTTTTATGCCCTGCATTTTCAATTATATGGGCTTCTCTTTCATGATTTTTAGCATTTAAAAGTTCATGAGGAACTTTTCTTTTATTAAGAAGTGAACTTAATGTTTCAGACATCTCAATTGAAGCAGTACCAACTAGTATTGGTTGACCAGTCTTATGTATTTCTACTATTTTATCTGCAACCGCATTAAGCTTACCTTTCATACTTGAATATATTAAATCTGTTAAATCTTGTCTTATGACTGGTACATTAGTAGGTATTTCTATAACATACATATTATATATATTTCTAAATTCTTCTTCTTCAGTTTTAGCAGTACCTGTCATACCTGAAAGTTTATTATACATTCTAAATAAATTTTGGAATGTAATAGTTGCTAGTGTTTTAGTTTCACTGTTAATTGTTACTCCTTCTTTTGCCTCTAATGCTTGATGAAGTCCTTCACTAAATTGTCTTCCATGCATAAGTCTTCCAGTAAATAAGTCAACAATAATGATTTTGTCATCTTGAACTACATAATCAACATCTTTCTTAAATGTGTAATTAGCTGATAAAGCTTTATCTAAATTATGAACCATTACACTATTCTTAATATCATATAAATTATCTAAATTAAGTAATTTTTCTGCATGTTTAACACCTTCTTCAGTAAGTGTTACTTTCTTAGTTTTTTCATCTATTACATAATCATCTGGTACCATACTTTTAGCAACCCTATCAGCAGTTCTATACAAATCATCTGATTTGCTAACTCCACCCGATATAATTAATGGTGTTCTTGCTTCATCAATTAAAATTGAGTCTACTTCATCGACAATTGCAAAATTAAGTCCTCTTTGAACTCTATTTTCTTTTCTAACAACCATATTGTCTCTTAGATAGTCAAAACCAAGTTCATTATTAGTTGTATATGTAATATCACAATTATATTGTTCTCTTTTTTCTGCAGGAGTCATCTCTTTTTGGTTAGAACCAACTGTTAAACCTAAAAATTCATGAACTTTACCCATCCAAGCAGCATCACGAGTTGATAAGTATTCATTAGCAGTTACTATATGAACACCTTTTCCCTCTAAGGCATTTAAATAAGCAGGTAATGTTGAAGTTAATGTTTTACCTTCACCAGTTCTCATTTCAGCTATATTACCATAATGAATTGCTAAACCACCTATCAATTGAACATGGTAAGCCTTCTCTCCTAAAACTCTATATGCTGCTTCTCTAACTACTGCGAAAGCTTCAACTAATATATCTTCTAAAGTTTCTCCATTAGAAAGCCTTGTTCTAAATTCATCTGTTTTACTTTTTAATTCAACATCAGATAATTTTGTCATTTCCTCATCTAATGCTTCTATTTCATTTGCTAGGGTCTCAAATCTTTTTAATTCTCTAGCTTCATGATTAAATAAATTCTTAAACAATCCCATTTTCTCACCCTTGAAAATATTGTATCATTTTATTAAAAAAAAAGATACATCTAAGTATCTTAATTTGTTTCTAGAATTCCGTATGCACCATCTTTTCTTTTATATACAACGCATACTTTTTCTGTTTCTATATTTTTAAATACAAAGAATGTATGTCCTAATAACTCCATTTGTGTAATAGCTTCTTCTTCATCCATAGGTTTTAAGAATAATTCTTTTCTTTTAACAATTTCTTCCTCTGGTTCCTCAAAATAATCTTCTATTTCAATTGAAACTTCTTCAATTTTATTTTTATTACTTAATTTAGTTTTATACTTTCTAAATTGTCTTTCTAATTTATCAATTACTATATCAATAGCTGCGTATAAATCATTATTAACTTCTTCAGCTCTTATGAAATATTTACTCTCATTTATAGTTACTTCAACTTTTTGATCAATTCCATTAACTGAAATTAACACCTTTGCTTCTGTGTTTTCTGGATCTTTAAAATACTTATCCATTTTTGATAACTTTTCTTCAATATAATTTTTTATTGAATCAGTTACTTCTATATTATTTCCTCTAACAATATATTTCATATTATCCTCCTAATTATATTTTAACATAAATAAAAATACATTACTACAAGAATGTAAAGAAAAAACACACGATACTGCAGTGTGCTTAAACGGTTGTTAATTTTACTTCTTTTACATTAATTGCCTGATGACCTTTAGTTGTTGTTATCAAGCTGAATTCAACAATATCGCCTTCCTTAAGAGTTTTATAACCCTCACAGTCAATCGCTGAGTAATGAACAAAAATATCTTGGTTTTCTAATTCGTCTGATTCAATAAATCCATAACCCTTTTCATTGTTAAACCACTTAACGCGACCCTTACTCAAAATTAACACCTTCCTTCCTTTACTGCTTTTTACTCCCACGTATTTTACGGCGAGTATTTTAATTGTACTCAATTTATTTATACCTATCTTATAATTTGTTTGAATTCATAAGTTATTTGATTAAAGTGAATTTTTAATATCTTTAATAAGATAATATCTTTAATTAAACAATTTTTTTAATAATAAATTTAACACTCAGTTTTATTAATAATAAAACTGATAAACTTTACCATGGGAAGTAAAAAATATGAAGGATTTAATAATAACCAAAGCAATGAATTCAATTAAAAATAAAAACAAGTATGATGATATTAAACTTGCTGAAATAAAATATGGTTTATCAACTTTATATATAAACATTACTAAAACAATTGTAATTTTAACATTAGCAATCTTATTAAATATTATAAAAGAATTATTATTAATTCTTCTATTCTATGGGTTACTTAGATTAACCGGATTTGGATTACATGCTAAAAAAAGCTGGCAATGTTGGATTGGTTCTCTAATAACATTCTTACTTTTACCTTATCTAACAAAGATATTAACAATTAACTTCTATATAAGATTAATCATATCAACATTGTCAGTAATTTTTATATTTATTTATGCTCCTGCTGATACAGAAAAAAGACCATTAATTAGAAAAAATAAAAGAATTATATATAAAATATTATGTAC
>CAJOJR010000032.1 GCA_905235065.1 uncultured Bacilli bacterium | reverse complement strand
TGAAAGAATAACTTTCAAATCTTTTTATAATACTTGATTTTTCATATTGACATGTGTAAAATGATAAATAGAAAGTAGGTAAGTGTGTATGAATAAAAAAAATATTGATAAGAAATTTTCTATATATTTAACAATATCAATTATAGTTGTCATATTTAGCATTTTAGCTTTTGGAGTATACAAACTAGAAAGCAGTATGGCTGCAATTGATTATACTACTTGGATTTGTAGGTGTGCGGAAACAGGTGGCGGAACAGGTTTTGCAAATGAAAACGCCTGCAGAGCAACGTGCGAAACTTATGGTGGAGGATTTGTTTCTTTTGAAGAGCCGCCTTCTTCTGGAACAACAGTTTCATGCGAAAAAGGTGAATATTTAAAAGCAAATGCAACAACATGTTCAGAATGCACGGCTGGTCATTATTGCCCAACGAAAACAACTTATACGGTTTCAAATTCAGCTCAAGGTATATATATATGTCCGGCTGGTAAATATGCTGGAAAGGGCTCTGAATCATGTACTTCATGTCCAGCTGGTAAATATACATCGGTAGAAGGTTCGGAATTTTGTACTTCATGTCCAGCTGGTAAGTATTCATCTTCCACTGGTGCAACATCTTGTAGCAGTTGTACGGGTAACACATTTACAAGTACGACTGGCCAATCATCATGTTTAACTTGTAAAGATGGTTCAACCGCAAATTCGGCTCATACAGCTTGCGAATGGACAGCAAATTGTGTTTGTAATAATACAGATGCTCATCCTGGAGAGACTTATGCAATCAGTGGAGCATACATAACTGAGTCTTCATGTCGAAGTGCATGTACAAACTTGGGAGGGGTATTTGTGGCATTTAATGCACCAGGTCCAGTTACGTGTGCGGCAGGAAAATATTTGCCTGCAAATTCAGTAACTTGTGAAGATTGTTTGAAAGGTTATTCTTGTTCTGGAGGATCATATACACCTAAAACAAGTGCCAGCGGATTGATAGCATGCACAGGAAATACATATGCTGATGTAAAAGGACTATCATCTTGTAAAACTTGTTCTGGAACTGTAAATAGTGATCATACTGCTTGTACAAGTTCTGGAAGTGGTTCTGGAAGTGGTTCTGGAAGCACTGTACCTGTTACTGGTGTGAGTATTCAAAATGATCGTCGTACTACTTGGAAACTTGGAATAGGAGAACAAATAACACTTACTGCAGTGGTTAGTCCAAGTAATGCAACAAATAAAAATATTTCTAGATGGACTACTAACAATGTATCAGCAGCAACAATTTCATCTACAAGTGGTTCTAATACAGTGGTTACTGGTGTTAGTGAAGGCGAAGCTACAATAACTGCAACAACTGAAGATCAAGAAAAAAAGGTAGTATCTAGAATAACAGTAGTTGGTTCAAGCACAACCGCACAAATTATGGCTGCTAGGTTAGAAGCATCAAAGAAAAAGTTAATAAATGCTACTGAAAGTAATATACATAAAGATCAAGATATAGATAAAGATAGTAATGGTAATTTAGTTTATCCTTTTGGTTTAGGATGTATAATTGGTGAAGACAAATGTTTTGATGATGTTATATATTCTAATAGAGAGACTTCTATGGTTGATGAAACAGGCAAATCAATAACATTGACTGAAATAAAGAACAAATGGAATAACGACCCTTATTTATCAGGAAGATGGAATGTAAACTACATGAATAATGGTGAAGCTACAATAGCTGTTGATAAAATTAAAGGTAAATATTCTGCTACATATAAAAATGTTAATAAATCTGGAATTGATGTAAAAGCAACTATTGTTGATTTTGAGCCTATGCAAGATCAAAGATATATGATTAGTCAACCTGCTATTGTGATAACAAATAAGAAAATGGGTGTGGCTGTTACTGGTATAAAATGGGTTAAAATAGAATATAAATTTATCGATCCAACTACTAATACTACAATTAGTAAAAAAGGTAATACAACTTATTGGGAAGTTGATGAAAATCAAGGAGTTATAATTAATTCAGACGGCACTAATAAAGGTATATTCTTTGTAAATCACGGATTAAAATATAATAATCTAACTGCTAAAACGGTTGATACCAATGTGGCTAACCAATTGTATTATAAAAATGTAAGCGATGGAATTTATATATTTGATCATAATACTGGTTTAGATCAAACAAAAACAAATCCATTATATAACGATTTACTAAATAGCGTTTCTTACGCATTTACAGAAGAATTTGAAGGTGATTCAATAACAAGAACATTCCAATATAGCAATCCTGTATTTAAGAATCAAGTTGATGAAAGAGTATGGAATGGACATGGGGGTGTATTTATTTCTTCAACACCTGTTAGAAATGATAGACAGTATTACATAACAACAGAGGTTGAAAACGGAGAAATTTTTTCGTCATCACCGATTGCATATGAGGGTGACACTGTAACAATTACGTATTCACCTAATGAGGGGTATGAACTTTCTTATATAGAAGTAGATTCTGAAAGAATAGATATAACTGACCAAAATAAAGATAAGTATGTATTTGAAAACATAAATGCAGATCATCATATAAAAGTTGTATATGAAAAATCATCTAATTCTAGTAACGTTCCATCTCCAAAAACAGGAATATTTGAAGTTGGTGGAGTCTTAATTGCAGTTCTTGCAATTGGCGGAATAGCTTACTTCTTAACTAAAAAGAAACAAATATCCAATAAATATAAACAATTGAGTATATCTCAGTTGTTTTTTGTTTTACTTAATAACCTTTGACAAGTAATTAAAAAAAATGTATACTCATATTAGAATAGTGAGGTTTTAGTATGAAAAAAAATAGTTTAAACAATACTAAAAGACTAATAATATTACCAAGTGTAATCTTTCTAATGATGTGTTCATTTACATACTTGTTAGGAAAAGGATTAAATATAGAAAATAGTTTAGGAGCCACATCGCCATCTTTGATTTTAGATATAAAAGCTACTAAAGTAACTATAAGTCCATCTAGTAAAACGATTGATATAAATGAAACTCTAACATTGAAGGCAACAATTACTCCAACTAATACGACTAATAAATCAATTAAATGGGAAAGTAGTTCACCTACAGTCGCATCAGTAAATTCAAGTGGGGTGGTAACTGGTAAGAAAGCTGGAACCACTATTATAACTGCAACATCTACTAACGGAATAACAGGATCAGCAAGAATAACAGTTACTTCTAAAGTTTCACCAACACAAGTGATTAAAGCAGAAAGCGTTGTGGTGGCACCGACTTCAAGAACAATAAATGTAGGAACTAAATTATCATTAATTGCTGTAATAAGTCCAAACAATGTAACAGATAAAACAATAACATGGACAAGTAACAATACTTCAGTTGCAACGGTAAGCACAAATGGAATAGTGACAGGTAAATCTGCTGGTACTGCAGTTATTACTGCGACAACTTCAAACAACAAAAAAGCAACGTCTATAATAACTGTAAATAGCGGTTCGGTCACACCAACAACATATACATTAACATATAATAACACCGGAGGAAGTGGGTGTGGTTCTAAAACAGCAACAAGCGGAAACGCTTGGGGGACATTATGTACACCAACAAGAAGTGGTTATACATTTAAAATGTGGAATACAAAAGCCGATGGAACAGGAACAACAGTTACAACATCAACCAAAGCAAGTTCAAATATAACAGTATATGCACAGTGGACTAAAAATTCTAATTCTAGTACTACTATACCAGTAACAAATGTGAGTTTAGACCATGATACTTTGTCACTTGAAATTGGAGAGCAAGCAACGTTACATGCTACGATAACTCCAAACAACGCAACAAACAAAGGTGTGACGTGGGTAAGCAGCGATACTTCGGTTGTAATTGTTAATAATAACGGAGTGGTAACAGCTAAATCTTCAGGAACTGCTGAAGTAACAGTTAGAACAAATGACGGCGGTAAAGAAGCTACAGCTTATATAACAGTAAATAAGAAATCGGAACCCATAATCATAGATGAACCTTCTTCTTTTGAAGAACCTTCATCAAAAGAAGAACCATCAATTTATGTACCAGATGAAAAAACGGAATCTAATGTTAATTCAAGAGTGTTAATAATTGGATTGGTAGCACTTACTATATTTATAATTGGAACAGTTACTTACTTTGTTGTTAAAAGAAGAAGATCAAATTTTGTATAATAAAATGTAGATAAAATCTACATTTTTTATTTATTGATTATAAGCATTCATAATGAAGGCACACATTATAAACGACACTATTAAAGAAGATCCCCCGTAGCTTATAAAGGGTAAAGAGATACCAGTTATTGGTACAAGTCCAAATGTCATCGCAATATTTTGTATTTGAGGATATAGAAATGATATAAAAAATCCCATGATTATATATTTATTTATTGTTTTAGTGGTTTTGATACATATATTTAATATTCTATAATCAAATAATAATATAAATATTATTAATGTTATAGCGCCTATTAATCCAAATGCGTTTGTGTAAACTGAAAATATAAAATCTGTATAAGGTTCTGGAAAATATATTGGTAAATTATTAAAATTATTACCATATAAACCTGATGTTGCAATCGAAATTATGCTGTTTTCTAACTGCATTCCACTATTATTTTTCCAATCAACTATTCTAAACACTCTATAATATATAGAACTCCCAAATACTTTTATGAAAGCATTAGGGTATTTGATATAGAAAAGTGATAGTGATCCTATAACTATAATAGAAATTAATATTAAAAGTATTGACCATTTGATTCTAATTTCACTTATTAGAATTAAAATAAAAGCTATTATAAAATATGATATAACTGCACCTGTATCTGGTTCAATAAAAACCAAAATAGAAGGTATTAAAGTTATTATAACTATTTTTATAATTAATAATAATTCTTTTTTATTTGTGATATTCTGTTCAAATCTAAAATCATTTAGTAATTTTGAAATATATAGTATTAATCCTATTTTAGCAAATTCACTAGGCTGAAAACTAAGAGATCCTAATGATATCCAACCCTTGGTATTATTTACTCTTTGACCTATTATTAAAACTATTATTAAAAGAATAATAGATGTTATATAAATTAGTTTACTATGTCTTACTATTTTTTCATTTTTAAAAAACAGTAAAAAAACAAAAATAATGAATCCTATCGCATACCAAATCAATTGTTTTATATGTAAATTATTATAATAACTGGGTAATATTGATTCAGAACTATATATGGAAGCAATACTTATTAAAAAAAATAATAATATACATAGAGGTATTATAATTTCAATTTTCTTTTTTTTCTTAACCATATTAATAGTATTTACAAAATATATAAAATAATTAATTAAAATAGTAAATTGTCATAATATTTATTAGAGGTGTTTTATGGAAAAGAAACTACCAAACGTATATGTTAATAATAGTGCTGAAAATGTAAATGGTAATAATAAGAGTGTTTATTATTCTTTTTTAGATAATAAGAAAAAGAATGTGAATAAAAAGTATAATTCTATAGATATAAGAAATAAAATAAATGAGATATTCAATCGATCCGAGTATAACTATAAAGCAAAAGTAAATATTATTTATTCTAATGGAGAAGAAAAAGAAGAAATTATTGTTTCTAAAAACTATGACTATTTATTAAATATTAAAGGTGAAAGAATATTAATTGATAATATTATAGATATTAATTGATAAATAAGTTTTAAATTGATAAAATTATATTATACGGTAGTAGAGGTGTAGTATGATTTTTACAAGTAATTATGATAACGCCAAAGAAGGAAATTTGGTGTCAATATCAATGGATGGTGGTAAGAGAGCTGGTTTTGAAGGTGAGTGGATTAGAGAACTTGCCCCTAATGAAAATATCTATAATCATTGGAATAATAATGACCAATGGGATCAATATTATATAAATCAATATTATTATCAAGTATTAAAAGGGCAAATGTTTTTATTAAAAGATTTAGTGAACAAATATGAGGGTTATAAAAAAGATATAATTTTGCTTTCTTATGCTAAACCAGATGAATTTTCTCATAGATACTTAGTTTCTTCGTATTTAGAAATTAAATATGGTATAGTTGTACCTGAATTATTTATAGATAGTGAAGGTAATTATATAACGACAACTGAAAAGCCAAAATATACAAAAGATAAGTTATTAAGACTAGTTCAAATTGATGAAAGGTGATATAATACGTAATTGGAAGTGAGTATTATGAAGTTACCTAGTTTATTAGAAGCTAAAAAAAGAACTACTAAAAAGGTTGAATACTTAGATTATAATAATAATCCAAGTCTTTTTGGTTTAAATAAAAAATATTATTTAAAAACATATGGATGTCAAATGAATGAACATGATTCTGAAAACATAAAAGGTATTTTAGAAAGTGTTGGATTCAATAATACAGATGTAATGGAAGATGCTGATGTTATTATTTTAAATACATGTGCGATTAGAGAGAATGCCCATAATAAAGTATTTGGTCTTCTTGGTAGAATTAAACATTTTAGAGAGTCTAATCCAAATATCATAGTTGGTTTAATGGGATGTATGTCTCAAGAAGAAGTTGTAGTAGAAGAAATTTTAAAAAACTATAAATGGATGGATTTTGTACTTGGAACTCATAATATTGATGATCTTGCAAATGTAGTTAAAAAATGTATGGATAATAAAAAACTTCAAATAGAGGTTTATTCAAAAGAAGGAGATATTGTAGAAGGAATTCCTGTAAAAAGAGATTCAAATATTACTGCTTGGGTAAATATAATGCTTGGATGTGATAAATTTTGTACTTATTGTATAGTCCCATATGCTAGAGGTAAACAAAGAAGTAGAACAAAAGAATCTATTATTAATGAAGTAGAAGAGTTAAAAGAAAAAGGATATAAAGAAGTAACATTACTTGGTCAAAATGTTAATGCATATGGTAAAGATTTATATGATGATTATGATTTAGCTAATCTATTAGAGGATGTTGCGAAGACTAATATAGAAAGAATAAGATTTGTAACTTCCCATCCATGGGATTTTACTGATGATAAAATAATATCTAAATATAAAAATGTAATGCCTTATATACATTTACCAGTTCAATCTGGTTCTGATAGAATACTAAAGTTAATGGGAAGACGTTATACTAAAGAAGAATATATAACTTTATATAATAAAATAAGAGAAAACGTTCCTAATGTTTCAATCACTACTGATATAATAGTGGGATTTCCAACTGAGACTGAAGAAGATTTTAAAGAAACATTAGATTTGGTTTGCACTTGTAAATTTGATGGAGCATTTACATTTATATATTCTCCTAGAGAAGGAACACCAGCTTCTATTATGAAAGAGCAAGTAGATGAAAATATAAAGTCTAAAAGATTAAAAGAATTAAATACTTTAGTTAATAAGTATAGTAACGAATCAAACAAAAAATTATTGGGTACAATTCAAAAATGTTTAGTATTAGGAGTTTCTGAAAAAGATGATACTAAAGTAATGGGCTATACAGAAAACATGAAACTTGTTAATATAGATGCTTCAAAAGATACAATTGGTAAAATAATTAATGTAGAAATAACAAATGCTAAAAGTTTTAGTTTAGATGGTAAGTTAGTTAAATAGACGTAGTAATACGTCTTTTAATATGTAAAAAATTATGATATATTTATATTATTGGAAGTGATATTATGGAAAATAAAAAAATAATTCTTACTGGAGATAGACCAACAGGTAGACTTCATTTAGGTCATTATGTTGGATCTTTAAAAGGAAGAGTGGAATTACAAAATAGTGGTGAATATGATAATATTTTTATTGAAATTGCAGATGCTCAAGCATTAACTGATAATTTTAATAATGTAGAGAAAGTTAAAAATAATATAGTAGAGGTTGCTTTAGACTATTTAGCGTGTGGTATAGATCCAAACAAATCCACAATATTTATTCAATCACAAATACCAGAGTTATGTGAGCTTACATTTTATTATTTAAATCTTGTTACTTTATCAAGATTACAAAGAAATCCAACTATTAAAGATGAATTAAAATTAAGAGGCTTTGAAAATAGTATACCAGTTGGATTTTTAACATATCCAATTAGTCAGGCGGCAGATATAACTCTTTTTGATGCAGAAGTTATACCAGTTGGTGACGATCAACTTCCAATGATTGAACAAACAAGAGAAATAGTAAGAAGTTTTAATAATTTATATAAGCCAATTTTAAAAGAACCTAAAGAATTATTACCAGATAATGATAAATGCATGAGACTTCCTGGATTAGATGGCAAGAATAAAATGAGCAAATCTTTGGGTAATTGTATCTATTTATCTGATGAACCTGAAGTTATTGAAAAGAAAATAATGAGTATGTATACTGATCCAAATCACTTAAAAGTTGAAGATCCTGGTAATGTTAAAGATAATGCAGTATTTATATATTTAGATGCATTTTGTAAAGATGAACACTTTGAAAAGTATTTGCCAGAATATAAAAATTTAGATGAATTAAAAGCACATTATGAACGTGGTGGTTTAGGTGATGTTAAAATTAAAAGATTTTTAAATAGTATAATTCAAGAAGAACTAAAGCCTATTAGAGAAAGAAGAAAAGAATTAGAAAGTAATATTGATAAAGTTTATGAGATTCTTAAAAATGGAAGCAATAAAGCAAAAGAATATGCTTCTAATAAAATAATTGAAGTAAGAAATGCAATTGGTATAGATTACTTTAAATAGTAAATAACTCCTCACAAATATTTAGGCAAATGCATAAATTAGAGTGAGGAGGGTTATGAGCACATATAAAGAAATAGTTACCAAGGCTGTTATAGGTAAAGGTAAAAAAACTTTTGCGAATAAGTATTCATTAGAAGTTCCTAATAAAGTAGATACTGTTTTAGGATGCTGGGTAATTAATCATAATATATTTGGAAACAATGAAGAGGGTTCAGTATTAATAAAGGGTATGTAAATATTTGGTACAGTTATGATAATAACACTAAAACTTCAGTAGCTACTAATAATGTTAGTTATGAAGAAAAATTAAATGTTAAATTAAAAGATGAAAATACGTTAAATGATAATTCCGAAATTATTGTAAGAGCTCTTAGAAATCCAAATTGTATTGAAGCCACTAGTGATGGAAATAAAATAAACTATGAGATAGAAAAAGAAATAGGTATAGAAATAGTTGGAGACACAAAGGTAAGAATTCTCACCGATGATGAAGTTGATGATTATGATATATTAGAAAGTGTAGTGGATCCTGAAGAGGTATCTAAAGAAATAGATGAATCAGTTAATGAAGATTTTTTAGAAGAAAAATAGGTGTGTTAACCAAAAAAGGTTGACATATCTTTTTGTTTATAGTAATATTATTAACAAGAAAGAAGGAGAAATATATGGCAGTTAAATTAAGACTTAAAAGAATGGGATCTAAAAAGAGACCTTTTTACCGTATAGTTGCCGCTGACTCAAGAGAAAAAAGAGACGGTAATTTTATTGAATTAATAGGAACTTACAGTACACTAGAAGATAACAAAGCTAATATTAATGAAGAATTAGCATTAAAATGGTTGAAAAATGGTGCTACTCCAACTGATACAGTTAAAAACATTTTAAGTGATGCTGGAATTATGAAAAAATTCCATGATTCTAAGAGAAAATAATGACATTAGTAGAATTTGCTGAGTTTCTAGTTACTCGCCTTGCTAAAGAAGAAGATTTAATAAAAGTTAAAGATTACGAAACAGAAGAAGGATTAATGATAGAAATATTAGTTCCAGAATCTGATATGGGTAGAGTAATTGGAAAAAGAGGAAAAATAGCTAATTCAATTAAAACATTAATACAAGCTAAAGCCTATAACGAAGGCATTAAAAATGTTAAAGTAAATATTGATTCATTTTAAAAGCATAAATAATTATGCTTTTTTATTTTGTTAATATAATATTTATGATATTATAAATTTATAGGAGTAATAATATGAATAAAAATGGTTATACAGAAGAATACTATTTTAAAAAGATAGATGAATTAAATAGTAAAATGGATCCATATTTGAACGACGCTTTACTTAGTACATATGGAGCATTATTGAGTGCTGGAACTAAAAGTGAATTTCCACTATTTTTCATATGCTGTAGTATATTATCAATTGCTCAAATAGATTATTATATATCTGAGAGAAGTGATTGCTATAGAAAAATGGAAAATGAAGAAGGTTTAACTGAACCAATTAAATTGAGAAAAATAATTGAATATAAGCAAAAATAATAAAAACACTTGCAAGTTTTGTATAAATATGTTATATTTTATTTACACGAAACAAAGGTGTTTTTTTTTGGAGGAATTATTTATGAAAGATTTTTTTGGAGGAGTTAAAAAAGAAGCAAAAAGAACTCGTTGGCCTAAAGGAAAAGAATTAGTTAAGAATTCAGTTATATGCTTAGTTATGATTGCATTTTTTGCAGCATTCTTTTATGCATTTGATGTTTTATTCGCATTTTTAAGGGGGCTTTTATAATGGAAAACGAAAAACTTTGGTATGTAGTTAACACATATTCAGGACATGAAGAAAAAGTTAAGGAAAACTTAGAAATGCGTACTGAATCAATGGGAATGGAAAATAATATTTTTAGAGTTATTATTCCCGAACAAAAAGAAGTAGAAATTAAAGATGGTGTAAGGAAAGAAAAGGTTAAAAAAATGTTTCCTGGATATGTTTTAGTAGAAATGATTATGTCTGATGAAGCTTGGTATGTAGTACGTAATACTCCAGGTGTAACAGGATTTATCGGATCATCTGGTAAAGGTGCTAAACCAACACCATTATTACCTCAAGAAATTGATAAGATTTTAGCTAATGAAGGTATTAATAATATGGAAGTTAATACTGATGTAGAGGTAGGAGATTCTATTCAAATTATTGAAGGGCCATTTAAAGGAATGTTTGGTAAAATCGAAACTCTTGATACTGAAAATCAAAAATTAACAGTATTAATAGATTTATTTGGTCAAGAAACGCCAGTTGAAGTAGAACTTACTCAAATAACAAAGTGTTAAAAATTAAGGAGATTTATGTTTGCTAAGTTTGATGTTTTTGATGTAGGAATTACTGGTATTAAAACTACAAAAGGTAGTAGAAAAGTTCGCTTTAAATCTATTATAGATGAGGTGAAAAATATTCCTGAAAATACTATAGCGGTAGAAATTAGTGAGTTTCATATAGATGGAGAAAAAGGATATTATACAAATCCATTTAACATATACATTGGAGAAGTTCATACAATATCCGAATTAATTTCAAAAGAAGGTAAAGTATACACTGATTGGAAAGAAGAAGCAGAAAGTATAAAACCATTAAAAAAAGTGGTTTGCTATAGTAATGACAAATGCCAGAATATTGTTTATGCATACTTATATAGTAGTGATATTGTTGTTAAGAGTGTGGATGAATTAGAAGAAGTTCTTGCTGAGATATCTTATAGTGTTTTAAAAATTAAAGAAGCAAGTTTTAAAATAAAGAAATTAAGTTATAAAAATAACGATTAAAAAATATTGAAATATCAGTAATTATGTGATATTATGAATAAGCAAATTTATATTTATATATAATTTGATTAGTGGGAGATTATTGGATTATCGTGAACCACTCGCGAAAAAAATTAT
>CAJOJR010000031.1 GCA_905235065.1 uncultured Bacilli bacterium | reverse complement strand
GAAGATGATGACTATTATAGTGATGATTTAGACTAGGGAAAATGAGGTGATTTTATGTCATGGGAAAAACTAGATAATGATGATAGAAGAGAAATGGAAAGAAATAATTCTCCAATTTTAGCAATTCTAGAATGGATAATTATAATAATGGTTTTTGCTGGAATATTATATTCTTGTGTAAAAGGATAAATAACCAATAATTGGTAATTTGTATTTAAAATAAGTGTTAATAATAAATATAGGTGAGTACTTTGAAAAGATTATTAACACTTATTTTTTATTTTAATTTATTATTCTTTTTCTTTGATGTTAAAGATTTAAATTCTATAGATGATATAGCTTTAATATATGATAATAATAATTTAAATGATGAAGAATATTATAATATAAGTTTTTATGATTTTTATTTAAATGAATTAGAAGATTCATTTAAAGATTTAGATATTAAGATATTAAGTATTACTCCAGAAGATTATGAGAAGATTAGTTTTATAAGTGTTGATAAAGTAATAGAAGAAGTTAAAAATAATTTAATTAATTCTGGTAATGAAGAAAAGGCTATTAATGTATATAAGAATAATTTTAAGATTAAAAGTATGGTAGTGGTAAGTACTAAAAAAGATATGATAGAGTTAGAAAAAAGAGTAAAAATAATATAATATTGAATTAATAACTAATATCCTGTAAAATGATATTAGGTGATAATATGAATATAATAGTCAAAAGTTTAATGTCATTTGGAATTTGTTTTGTAGTTGTTTTATTGATATATGTACTATTTATTAATAGAAAAAGAAAAGAATATATAGAAGGTAAGGGACAAGTAGATATTTATTATCTAGTGAAAAAATATAGACTTGACATGAGAAAAACTAAATATAATACAGTTAAATTAATAGTAGCTTTTATTAATTCATTTATAATAGCATTTACATTTGCTTTAATAGTAAATCTTAAATATAAATATGTTTTAAAACTATTAATAGCATTTGTTGTTATGTTTGTTTTAATATATTCATTATATGAAATAGTGGGTAGAATATTAAAAAGAAAAGAAAATAAATCTAGTTAATAGATTTATTTTTTGTGATATAATACAATGTAACGAAAGGAATTTTAATGGATAGTAAAAAAATATGTGATGGAAGATGCATTTCAGTTAATAAAAGCAGCTGGTCAGTAGAATCTAATAATGATGTTTATAATGCAATAATAAACAATAGTTATGTTTCGAAAGAATTGCCAACTGTAGGGGACGATGTTATTATTGAAATTGATGAGAAATACAAAAGCTGTGTTGTGAAAGAACTGTTACCAAGGAAAACGTTGCTTACAAGAAAAAACAATGGTAAGACACAAGTTTTAGCAGCCAATGTAGATGTAGTTTATGTTGTAACTAGTTTAAATGATAATTTTAATATGGCAAGAATTGAACGGTTAGCTCTTTTAGGAATTAAGTCGGGTGCTAAAGTTGCATTTATTCTTACTAAAAGTGATTTGTGCAGTGATGTAGAAAGACAATATTATTTAGATATGGTTAGTAATAGATTCTTAGATTATCCAGTTTATTTAACAAGTTCATTGCTGAATGAAGGTATAGAAGAAATAAAAGAAATATGGCAACCCGGGGAGATTGCTGTGTTCATTGGAAGTAGTGGAGTTGGTAAATCAACAATAATTAATCATTTAATTGGTGAAGAATTAATTAAAACTCAAAGTATTAGAGAAAAAGATTCCAGAGGAAGACATACAACTACAAGCAGAAATTTATTTGTTTTACCTGATAAAAGAATAGTTATTGATGAACCGGGTATTAGAAGTGTTGGACTTGTTGATACCAATGAAGCTTTAAATGACATATTTGGTGTAATAAGAGAATTAGAAACAAAGTGTAAGTATTCTACGTGTACTCATGTAAATAATGAAGGGTGTGCAGTATTACGGGCTATTGAAGATGGTCTAATTACTAAAGAAGAATATGAAAGGTATTTAAAGCTAAAGCAAAAAGAGAAAAGAAAAAGCATAAAACTTCAAGAAGAAAAAACAAAAGGATATGAAATTGAAAAAAATCTTCGTATGATGAAGAAAAAGGGGCGCAGAGGTTATAATCTATAGTATAAAATAAGAACAGTTGATTATTCGACAATGTTCTTATTTTTTTTATGTTATTCTTTTTTTATGGAGGAATAATGAAAAGGGTAAAGATATTTGATGAACCTCACGAAAAAGATCTTGAAGATGATATAAATTCATTTATTAGTGGTGTTGATAATATTATAGATATTCAATTTAGAACTGCGGTATCTATATTTTCTGAAGATCAAATATACTGTTTTTCAGCAATGATTATATATGAAGATTAAACTTAAAAAGAATTCTTTTTTAGAAGGATCTATTATCGCAACATTAGCTATAATATTTACTAAGTTATTAGGAGCTTTATATGTTATTCCTTTTTATAAAATAATAGGAGTATCAGGAGGATCTTTATATTCTTATGCATATAATATATATGTACTATTTTTAAATATATCTTCCGCAGGCATACCTATAGCTATTAGTAAAATTATTAGTGAATATAATGCTTTGAAATATTATTATTCTAAAGAAAAATCATATAAAATTGGTAAAAGAGTAGTGTTTATTATATCAATTATTTGTTTTTTTGTATTGTTTTTATTTTCTGGGTTTTTTGCTCATCTTATAATTGGAAATTCAATTTCAGAAAATAGTATTGAAGACATATCTTTAGTTATAAAGAGTGTATCATTTTGTTTACTTATTGTTCCTTATTTGTCAGTTATGAAAGGATACCTTCAAGGACATAAATTTATTAGTCCATCAAGTATAAGTGAAATAATAGAACAAGTTGTTAGAATTACTATTGTTTTATTGGGTTCTTTTATAGTAATTAATATATTAAAAAAGAAAGTATGTATTGGAGTATCTGTCGCGGTACTTGGAGCTTTCTTTGGTGGTTTTTCAGCATATTTGTATTTATCACATAAAATAAGAAAAAATAGAAACTTATTTAATACTAAAAAAGTATTAAAAGAAGATAATGTTTCGAATAAAGAAATAATAAAAAAAATAATAAAATATTCTATTCCTTTTATAATTATATCGGTAGTGACCAATGTCTATAGTATGACCGATCTATCTTTAATAATTAGAGGTCTTTCTTCTTTGGGGTATAATGGTCATGATGCAGAAAGTATATCAAGCATTATATCAACTTGGGGAGGTAAAATTTGTATTATTATAACTTCAATTTCTCTTGGAATGAGTATTAATATAATTCCTAATATAGTAAATAATCATATTAAGAAAGATTATAAAGAAATAGAGTCTAAAATAATAAAAGCTTTAAATATAATTCTTTATATATCTTTACCTCTTAGTATATTTATATCTATCAATTCAGATAATTTATATACACTATTTTATGGTAATAATGAATACGGAATAATTATTTTAAGATATTTACCCTTTGTATCTTTATTATCAAGTATACAAATAATACTTAATATGGTATTACAAGGTTTAAACGAATACAAAACAGTATATTTAAATACAATAGTTGGATTTATCATTAATGCAATACTTGATATACCATTAATGAGATTATTTAGTTTATTAGGATATTATCCATATTATGGAGCGATAACATCAACAATAATAGGATATAGTATTTCTATTATGATTATAGTAATTTTATTTACAATGAAATATAATTTTAAATTTAAAAATGTATTTAAAAACTTTTGTAAAGAATTAATTCCTTTAATCATTTCGTTTACACTTCTTATAGTTATTAAGAATTATATACCATTTAATAATAATAGATTAATTCAAATCCCAATACTATTAATGTTTTCAATTGTTGTATGTGGCACATATTTATTATTAACACATAAAAATGGACTATTAAATAATACTCTTGGTGACAATATAATCAAAAAAATAAAAAGTAAAATAAATGCCAAAAACATGTAAACTTGTTTTATTCAACTTTAAATGCTAAAATCTATTTAGTATAATAAGGAGTTGTTTATATGGGAAATGAAGAATATAAGGAAATAATGTGTGAACTTTATAAGTTTTTAAGAGATAAAATAAGCATATCTTTAGGTGAATACTTATCAAATGATCAAAAAGAAAAACTATTTTCTTTTGAAGTAGAAAATAATATAGTTATAGATAATGAATTTAATAAAATTATTAAACATTCTTTTGATGATGATAAAATACATATTTCTAATGAATTTTTAACACCTGAATACATTGAAAAAATGAAATCAAAGAATCCTGATTTTGATATAGAAGATTTTAAAAATAGAGTTAATGCTGAGGATCCTAAAATTTTACTAGAAGAACTTGTTGTTTTTAGTAATGAACTTAAGATACAAGAAAAAGATATTATTAAATCTTTATTTATTCAAGAAATATTAAAAATGCTTATTATGAATAGAGATATGGATTCAAAAGAAGAAGTAATCATTTGTGGAACAATTGAATTACTTGCTCATAATCTTGGAAATCAAAATGGATTCTTAGTATCAACCCCTAAAAAGTTATTAGGTGAGTTAGAAGTAGCAATTAGTTTAAAGAGAGAACTTGAAAATAAATTTGAAGAAATTGTTTTTGGTGGTAATATTTTAGATTATTTATCAAGAATTGAGAATAAAGGATTACTTGATAAAATTGATGAACTAACTGATAATAGAAAAATAATAGAAAGTACACAAAACTTAGATAATGTTATTGATTCTATTGCTAATATGGCAAAGGAAATGGAAAATGAGGTTCAAGAAGTAGAAAGTGAGATTCAAAAGACTCCAGAAGTTGAAGAAATTGTGGATATTGATAAAACAATAACTATTGAAAAT
>CAJOJR010000030.1 GCA_905235065.1 uncultured Bacilli bacterium | reverse complement strand
ATTGAAACAAAAATAAAATAAAATTAATCAATTAATTAATAAAAATTAAATATTAAATAATAATTTATTAATATATTTTAATATTAACTTAAAATATAATTATTTTATAGAATTAATTTATTGTTTAACCTTAATTTAATATAATTAACAAAAATATATTTGCCTTTAAGCATAGATTATCTTTATAATATTATTTACTTATTCTTAGTTTACATTTTTTTTCAATAATAAATCAGGATCAGCTCCACCAGCATTTTGGTTTTGTTGGAAAGAAATATGTTTTACTTGTTCAACTAATCCTTTATTCTTTTGCTGAATAATAGCAACAGCAACAGCAAGACCAGCCACTAAAAGAATTAAAATAACCATTATAACAGCAAATAATGTAGTATTGCTTTTACCCTTACCTGAACTTTTTGGAGGTCGAATTTTTACAATACCCTTATAAGCGACATAGTCTAAAATAGTATCTTGTTGAATTTGCGCTATTACTTGTAAATAAGCATACTGTGTAAAGATACCATTTGCGGTTAGAGTGATTTTATCATCAATTGGATTTCTTTTATAAACTGTATAATAAGGTGATTCCATTACTGCAATTGTTTCTATTTCTTCCCCATATATAAGGGATGAGTTATCAACTATTTTAAAGAAATATGTGATATTTGCTTTATCTTTGTCTATATCTATTCTATTAAATGTACATTTAATTCCAATTATTTTAGATTTATCTACATCATCGTTTATTTCTTCTATTTTAAGCTCATTATTGCCTCCTAATATCTTATAATTTGTGAAATCTTCTTCACTTGCGACATTTATATATTTAAAGACATAATTATATAGAACATTAAATTGATCATTTTTATTTTGTTTTTTGAAAATATTTAAATATATATAATCTTTTTTAGGATTTTTTATTGTTATTAATGATTTACCTCCTCCTCTCAGAGTTTTTGATATTAATTCTGAATTATTGGTTCTTAATATTCTATCATTAATACTAAAATCGAGAAACTCACTATTAAAAGCGATTTCTATAATCATAAAATCTTTTGATTTATCAACTTTTAACTTATAATAATTAGTGAAGTATCCACTTATATATCTTCCATAATTGAAAGTTTTTTCAACAGGAACTACTCCACTATTTATTTTTGTAAATTGTGCTTCAATATTAAATTTCTCATATTTTCCGGTTGCATGACTTTCTTCTATAGATAAGTATAAAGTAGGATTATCTGAAGCTTTTATATTATAGGAAGCAATAAGTTCCTCACTTAGGAAAACTTGTGCAGTTTTAACAGCTGGATCATAAGCACCATATACAGTTTTTCCAAAAGTAGGGGCTAATTCTGGACTTTGTTTAGCCCTATAAACAGTGCTCTCTTTTGCAAGAGCTGCCCTAATAATTAATGGGGAAGTAGTATACTCACCTTCATTGTCCATATATGAATCTTTAAATGTCACAGCAATATTTAAGTCATTAAAAGAGGCTCCAACTTTACTATATAAATATACTGGTAAATGAGTTTTTCTATACCCTATTTCTAAAGAATGTCCATAGAGTATTTCATCAAAATTATTTTCTCCATCTCTTATATAATATGAAACATAAAAAACAAAGCCAGATTCACCTGATGAAAATTTTCTGTTTGTTATAATTAATTCATCTAATGGCTCTCCTGAAGTCAAAGATAATCTATCTCCTTTTCCTCTTAAATTATAAACAATAGAAGGATCGCCAGTCCACATAATATCAGCCTCACCATCCAAAGTTACAATATTAACAATAAGACTTGACTCCGAGAAGAATTCTAATTTTAAGGTTTCTACACTTACTGATAATAATTGCTCACTACTTGGATTTGGATAAAATTTATAAACAGTTGAACTAGTAGAATCATACATTGGTATAGAAGTAATAATTTTTATATCATCAGGTAAATTCGATATAACATTAACAAAGAAATAATATTTTGTTCTTCCAGGAACTAAAGTAGTTGAAATATAATCAACACCAGAATCCTGAGTGCTATATTGAGCAGATTGTGATGTAGGAATATTTGATCTTAAAGATTGATAATCATATTCATCAAAATATTTCCT
Source organism: uncultured Bacilli bacterium (assembly GCA_905235065.1). Taxonomy (GTDB): domain Bacteria; phylum Bacillota_I; class Bacilli_A; order RF39; family UBA660; genus CAJOJR01. Next base: position 3,681 of record CAJOJR010000030.1, on the reverse strand, counting down.
TTCAACAAAAGATGCATAAATATGGGTTACGGCACTTTGATTCACAGAAGCAGAATGTACTAAGAGGGGCATATTCAAAAGAACATCCTCATCATCATATGTTACCATGAATAAGCATCTGTAATTTTCATCGTCTAAATATCTAGGAGAACAAAGTATTTTATGATCAGTATTTACTTCTATTATATCTATATAATCATCTCTAATTGGTTGATGCACTCTAAGAGAATATATTTCAGTATCAATAGAATCAGTTTTATCAGTCCATACACCAATAACTAAATTAACATCTTGTAAAGAATCTTCATTTGGTAAGCTTATTCTTTTGGCTTTTGCTTTATTTATAATTTCAAATTTATCAATGGTTAAAATTGAGTCTCTACCTGGGGGAAGTAAGATAAAATCTGCATTTTTTGTAGTTGGTCTAATTCCTCCAATATTAATATATAATCCAGCAACTTCAGATTGCCAATCAAAATCAACTTGTATAGAATCATGAGGAAGCCATATTTCATAAAATTGGGAAATTCTTTCGTTGTCTGCAATTTCAACATTTCCAACTATGTATTCATTTACTTGGATAACAACTTTTGGAATATCTGAATATGCTTGAGTACTAGGAGTAACTTTTGCTGTAATTGTAAATGGATAAAATTTGGAATCAGGTACATAATCTCCAATTTGTGAAACTTGTACAGATAATAATAAATAACATCCTTCTATACAATCTTGAGTATCTTCAACATTAACTTCGAATTTTTTAGTATATAAATTGAAACTAAAAGAATCTTCCCACTCCCCTGAAGGCATTCTATATATACCTCTCCAATTTGCTTCTTCTTCTTGATCTGTTTGATCTTTCCTTACAACTTTTCCCCATAAATTTCCGAAATCTCTAAGGAAATTTACTGAAACTTCCCCTGCTTCATTTTTTCCTATTTCAGTATATAAAAAATAAAAGTTATCACCACATATAAAATCTTTTTTTGCATGACTTTTCTGCAAATACGAAGGAGTGTTTAATGTTTGCCTAACAGTTATTTCAATCATTGGCTCTGTTTTAACCATATTAGGGAAAGAATTTGTGAATGTTGCATCAATAATAATATTACATAAAATATTTGATTCGCAATGATTCAGAATTTCATTTGATGACAAGTATAAAATTTGAGTTCTTGTAATAGTATAAGATAAAAATGGAGTTTTTGCACTATTAGCATAAATATATAAACTATAAATACCAGGATCAATAATATTGACATAAATTGCTAAATCTTTCTCTGGATTTGCATGTGGATACAAAAATCTAATATTTTGGAAATTTTCATCGAAAATAACTTGTTGGTTTACATTTTCTCCAACAACTATTTCGGTTTGGCCATTATCATCGCTTGATTCATATCCAGCTACGTATAACATACACATTTTATGATTATAATTAGATAAATCAGCTTCTGATATTCTAATATCATATTGATATTTTTCAGAACTATATTCTTTAGAATTTGATACTAAAACTTCTTGGGCATATCCATCAAAGAAAGCTATTTCTTCATCGCCTCGAGTTACTGTGAAATCACAGTTTAGAGCGAAAAAGTTTGCTAAAAATGCTTTTCCTTTTTTATATCTATAATTTTCTAAATATATAGTTTTACTTTTTTCTGCACTTGTTGGATCTATTTGTACTAAATAACTTTCACCAGATTTCAAACTTTCCTCAGTTTGTATAGAAGAAAGATGATCTATTTCATATTTAATAGAGAAAAATGAATTAAGTTGTGCTTGATATTCTATTGTAATTGTTTCAAAAGCTTTTTTATTTATGCTATAATGATAATGTATTTTATTTGAAAGATAATATTTATAATCGTTATATGAGGATAAATCTTGATTTCTAATATCAAAAGTAACATCACCAGTAAATATCATAATATCAACACTTAATCTAACAATATCAACTGCAGATTGTAAATCCAATTTAAAAGACCCTTTTTCTTCCTTTATGACGTATTTATAAAATTCTTCTTTTTCTAATAAAGTTACTTCTTTTCCTTGAGTATAGGCAGAAGTTTCGATTTCGCAATATCCTTTATTATCATTTCCATCATCTTTACAGTATACTACCATTACTTGCTTTTCTTCAGTAAGTGGACCAGAAACTTTAGTTAGTGGTTTATCATAAATTGCCATTTTATTTACTGTTTTCACTAAATTTTTTTCTTCTACAGTATTATCATCATAAAAACAATAAGGGTAAGAATCACAATCCATTATATATGTTTCAGTAACACCTTTTCTATTCATTACATTATAATTAACCCTTTTACTACTTTCTTCAATAATTCCCCCACTATAAACTGCATAAGATCCCTTCGGAACAAATCTTCTATATATTTGGTTCATAGTCTGGGGAGGATAGAAATCATAAAAACTTTCAAGTCTTGTGGGCTCTAAAACTGAAATAGAATAAGCAATTGGCTTTTTTTTAACATGATCTTCATAAGAAAATTCAAAGCATACATATCTCATTTTTCCTTCATTTTCAATTACAAAAGATAATTGCCCATCATAAATTTCTGTATCTGTCTTTTCCATATATTGATTTTCTTCATCACCTAACCAAAATAAAGCATATTTGGAATGTATTCTTCCAGTTAAATAATACTTATTAACATTTTTAAATGAGTCAGTTGCAATGATACTCATTGGGAAGCATTCTTCACTAAAATACCCTTCAGAAGGATCTAATGTACCCATAATAACTGGACCATTTGGGTATAATAAATTATCAGGAGCTTGACCCCTTTTATCTACAAGATGTACATTAAGAGTTATATAATCCCCTGGAGTAGCTTGTTTAATAGTAAAAATAGATAAAAGTGTATTATTTGCTTTTAGTTCAAGTTTATAAGTTAATATTTTTCCAGTGCTAAATGTATAGGGAGCTTTATCAACATCATCAACACTTATTTGAGCTGTGCTACTTCCCTCTATACCAATTGTCAAAAAGTCTCCGTCTGTTGCTTCACCTCTTACTTCGAATCTCATTTCTTTATTTCCATTACTAACTAAATAAGAATAAGATGTTTGTGTATCTATTTCCAAAGATTGTAATCCTTCAAATTTTATATTATAATTACATTTATCTTCTTTACAAATTACATAAACATTTAATTCATCTGAGCCTTCATAAAATTCTTCTTTCCTTAATAAAAGGACTGCAGGCCCTCCATTAGTTACTCTTGTAATAGCATGCCTATCACTTCTACAATTTGCATCTGTTGGAGAAAAGCATAAAATTGGAGTTAGATTATTACCTTTTGGAGTTACTGTGATTTTCATGTAGTAATTCACTTGAGTATTACTATCAATATTTAAAGTAAAAGTTGTTTTCTGATTACCATTAGTGACTTCTTGTTCTGCAAATTGAGTTAATTCATCATAGTCAACCCATATTCTTTGTGGAGAGACAAATGTTGCACATATTAAAAATATTAAAGTGATTTTAAATAGAGATTTTATATTTTTATTCCATGGATTTGATTTTGCCATCACTTATTTTATATATCTTCAAAATAATTAATTTATATAAATAATAATTAAATGATTTTTTCAATTATTTAATATTTAATTTAATTATTTTTGAATAAAAAATATTTCATTGGGGATTGGGGATTGGGG
>CAJOJR010000029.1 GCA_905235065.1 uncultured Bacilli bacterium | reverse complement strand
ATATAAGCTGCACTCCAAGTTGTTAAACCAGTTGATGTTTGTGCTCCTTGTTTTGTTAATTCATCTGCTATTTTAACTGTTCCTTTACCACTTAAATATTCAGAATAAATAAATTTTACTATCTCAGCTTGTTCTTCATTGACTACCAAATTCTTTCCTACTTTGTTATAACCAAGTATATTTCCTGTTCCATAGAATACTCCATTTTGAAATGATATCATTTGTCCTGCTTTAACTCTTTGTGAAGTTTTCTTACTTTCATTTTGAGCAAGTGTTGCCATAATAGTAAGTTTTAATTCTCCATCTTCATCAAATGTCCATATATTATCTTCAGTAAAATATACTTCTACTCCAATCTTTTTTAGTTTTCTAGTTTCTTGTAATGTATCAACTGTATTTCTAGCAAATCTTGATACTTCACGAGTAACTATCAAATCAAATCTTCCCGCTTTAGCATCCTCCATCATTCTCATAAAATTTTTCCTTTTCTTTGTAGAAGTCCCTGTTATACCCTCATCTATATATCTATCATATAAGATCCAATCAGGGTGCTGCTTTAGGATACCATCATAATATTGAACTTGATTATCCAAAGCAGATAATTGAGCTTCATGTTCCGTTGAAACTCTAGCATATATTGCTACCTTTCTTTTCATTTTCTTCACCTCTACAATAAAACTATCACATTAATAAAAATAGGTTTAGAATGCGATTTATAGCATAAGAAAAAGAAGTATTTATACTCCTTTTTATCTTAATAATCTAAAAATATAATGATATTTTTAATAAATTACTTCTTATCTTTCTTTTTTTATTATATCGCGAGACTTTTCTATCAAATTTGTAATATTATCAAAAGAAGGAAAAGCATTTAAAAGTCTTCTCAATAAGAATTCTTTACTTTTTATCTTTTTTCTAATATTAGATAATTCTTCTGTATTATCTTTTTCGAATAATTTAGTATCTTTTCTAATTAAAAATAAGAGATTAAATGATAAAACATTATCTATAGTATATATAATTAAAATTATTAAAGTTATAATTTTCAAAAAATTATCATTCAACAAACTATAAATGTCAAGAAAAAATGGATTTATATAATATATTATTAATAGCCCACATAATCCAAATGGAATCATTGTTTCTAGGCATATTCTACCATTAATATTAAATTTTTTAGTGCTGTAATCCCACCATCTAGCTTTAAATATTTTTTCTAGCACATAACTAGTAAAATACTCTAAAATTGCACAGATTATCATTCCTAATGCAAATAACGCCATAGGATCATTATTATACTTTTGAAGTAATATAGTAATCAATAATGCTCCCCAACCGTATATTGGTAACCATGGGCCTATTAAAAACCTCTATTTATAAATCTTTTATATTGAATAAATTTAAGTATTACTTCTATACACCATCCTAGAAAAGAATAAGACATAACATAAAATATATTTGAAGTGAATAAATCATAATATAACTAATTAAATAGCCCCTTTATTTTATCCCATAATGAATCTTTTTTTTCTTCCTTTTTAGATTCTATTTTAATATCATTAGGTTTTGTTTTTGAATCAATCATAAATATAATTTTTGAATTACTATTTGCTTGGCTTGGAATATCATCTACTGTTTTATTTTCATTACTTAGTTTTACGAGTGCATCTAATCTCTTTTGAAGAGTTTTTACATCACCATTAACTAATTCATTTATTTTGTTAATTCCTTCTTTATTATATTTTTCTAATCCGCCTGATAATGCATTCATTCCTGAAGACAATTGTTTAGAACCATCATTTAACATATTTAATGATTCTGATAATGTATTAACCGTGTCATCTAAAATTGTTACTTTTTTATTTATATTATCTTCGTATATATCTAGTAATTCTCTTAATTTAGAATCAACATTTTCTTCACTAAATTCTTTTTCTATAACATTTCTAACAACTTTATTCGTATAATCTTCAGTATATTTTTTTGATAAGTCACTAGCAGTATTATCAATTATTTTATCAACTAATCCAGATATATATTCCTTAACATCAATATTTAAATATATGCTCTCATTTTCTAAATCTTTATTTATTGCATCTAGTATTTTTTCTTTTAATTCTTTAGAATATTCATTAATTGTTGTATCTTTATTTAATGATTCACTTAATTTATTATTTAGTTTTTCTATATAGCTATTAACTAAATTTGAAACATAATTTTTGTCATTTATAGCAGCTATTATTCTCTCTGAAATATTAGCATCACTAATATTCTTTTTAACTTGGTTAAGAGTATCCGTTTGAACTTCACCAATTATTCCTTTAGCTTGTTCATAAGTGACTCCATATTTTTCAGCAATATTATTAATATATTCCTCATTTTCAGCTTGTGACATGTTACTACTTATATATTCATTAATTTTATTAAATTCGCTAGTAATAATATTCTTTAATTCTTTATTAATTTCTTCTTTAAGCATATTACTTAATTTTGCAACTTCTGAATCATTTTTCAACAAATTAAATAAATTACTATTAATTACTTTTTCCGTTAAACCATTGATATCTAATTTATTTACAATTTTATTAACTTCTTCATCGATTACTAACTTTGTATTCTTCTTAGTATAGGTTAATACTGCACTTTCCAACTCATCTCTATTCTCTTTTATAATCTTGCTTGTTTCATTAGTAATTTCTTCCTCTAAGGCAGGTGTAATTGTATTAATATTTTTTTCTATAATTTTAATAAGTTCTTCTTTTAATGCGTTTTGATCTTGATTTCTATAATATTTATATTTTTCAGTTAATTCTTGTATCTTACTATTCAATTCTGTGATACCAGCATCCATTTGGTTTCCACCATAACTTAATTTTTTTGACGCATCTACTATAGTATTCATATTACTTTGCAATAAGTCTATACTTTTGTATAAATTGTTTATTTCAGAAAACATATCAAGATTACTATTATCAAATAGATTTGTGGTGGCAATTGAATATATAGAGTTTAATTCAAAATTATCAGTATCATAAGTTATTTCAACTTTATTTATATCTTTTAAGTCATTTATTTTTAAAGATTCATATAATCCTGGTGATGAAATAGCAGTTATGACTGAACTTTGACCATTATTAATGATTTTACCATTTGTTACTTTAATATTTTTATTATCTGTATTATTCAATATTGATGTTGTTACAATAGCATATGGTACATACATTTTTTCTATTTTACCATTTATATTCATATTTTTATATATATTGTTTTTATATGTTAAAACAATTTTAATATTTCCCTTTTCACCTAAGATATCATTTACATCTTTTTCTTCGTCATTTAAATAGTATTTAACATCTAAACTAATTGGTAAATCCTTTTTGTATGTTCCTTGATAATAAATATCATTACCTGTAGTTTCCCATACAAGCTCATTTCCATTTTGACTATACTTTTCATCTCCATTTAAATTTTTGATATCAATCAATCCACTTTTATCATTGATAGTTTTTCCAGTATAATCAAATAAATGCTCTGAAATAGAAATACTTTCTACATTTCCAGATTCGTTTAATTTTGCATATACATTTTCTTCTTTTGTCAATGCATAAACTCCAGTTGCTTGAAACAATTCACAAAATATTAATGTATAAGCTATAAATTTTTTTAATATTTTTTTCATATTCTCATTCCTTTCTTAAATCCTAATGTGGTTTTAATTATCAATTTATCAAACATTAATAGCACACTAGGAACAACAAACATAACAACTAACATACTTATAATTGCCCCTCTTGCAATTAGCAAACATAAAGAACTAATCATATCAATTTTAGATATTGCAAACACGGCAATTGTTGCAGCAAAGAAACACATTGCACTTACAAAAATTGATGAAACAGGTGAAGTTAAAGATTCCCCCATAGCAATTTTCTTATCCTTACCATTTTTTCTTTCTTCTAAGTATTTAGTAGTGAGTAAAATTGCATAATCTATTGTTGCACCTAATTGTATTGTCCCAATAACTATAGAAGATACAAATGGTATACTAGTTCCATTCCAATAAGGTACTCCCATATTTATAAATATAGCAAATTCAATTGATGATACTAACAATATTGGTAAACTAAATGATTTTAAAACAAAGAACATTATTAAGAAAATAACTCCGATTGAAACATAATTTACATTTTTAAAATCTATTGCTGTTATTTCTACTAAGTCATTCATAAGTGGTCCTTCACCAGCAAGAATCGCATTTTTATCATATTTTTTTATAATCGGATTAATTTTTGCAATTTGATCATTTAATTCATCACTAGCTATTTCATATTTTGAATTAATAAGTATTAACTTATATTTATCAGTTTCTAAAATGTTTTTAATTTTTGATGATAGGATATTATCAGATATTCCATATTTATTAAATAAATTAGTTGATATGATACTATCAATTCCATCTAACTCATCAATTTCATCTACCATTTTATTTATTTCAGAATTATCTAAAGATGAATCAACTAAAATCATCGATTGTGATATAAGCCCGTAATCTTCTTTTAATTTCTTACTGACAATTGAATAATTATAATCATCAGGAATAGATGTATCCAATTTATAATAAACACTTGTGTTTTTTTGAGATAAATAAGCAGGAATTAGTAAGATTAAGAATATAGCAAAAATCCATTTATACCCTTTTAAAACAATTGGTTTGACAAATTTAAATTCAGGAATTAATGGTTTATGTTTCGTTTTTTGAATCCATTTATCAAATATTAAAAGTAATGATGGATAAACAGTTAATACAGTTAGAACTCCAAATAAAACACCTTTTGCCATTACTAAACCAATATCTTTTCCTAGTCCAAATTTCATACTACATAGTGCTAAGAATCCTGCAATAGTTGTAAGTGATGAACCAATAACAGAAACCATCGTTTCTTTAATTGCATCGCTCATTGCCTTGTCATTGGATTTATTATTTTTCTTTGCAGCTTCATATTTATGATATAAAAATATTGAAAAATCCGTTGTAACACCTAATTGCAAAACTGCGGCAATTGCTTTCGTTATATATGATATTTCACCAAATATTACATTTGTTCCCATATTAAATAAAATTGATATTCCAATATTAGTTAGTAGCAGTAACGGCACTATATATGAATCTAAAGATAACATTAATACTATCAAACAAAATATAACTGCTACAGCTACATATGCAAATGTTTGGCTTTCAACTAGTTTTCTCATATCTAGTGACATTGCACTCATACCACCAACTTTAATATTACTAGAAAGCTCCTCTATTTCTTTTACAGCAGCAGTTGTTTCTTCATCACTGGTACCAGTTGAAAACGTAATAAGCATTAGTTTTGAATCATCACTCATAACGTGATCAACTATATTTTTAGGTAACATTTCAAGTGGTATAGTAGTTCCAGTAATATCATTTATACTAACAACATTAGTAACACAATCTATTTCTCTAATTTTATTTTCAAGATTTACTAATTCTCTTTCATTTACACTATTATCTATTAATGAAACAGAAAAAGCTCCCATATTAAAATCTTCTTTTAATATGTTTTGTCCTTTTAAAGTTTCAATATCACTTGGTAGGTACACTAAAATATCATAATTAGTTTTAGTTCCAACATAACCAATAATAGCTGGAATTAATAATATCAAACTTAAAAGTAAAATTATTTTCTTATTTTTTACTACTAAATCTGAAATTTTATTCATTTTTTCACCTCGATAATATATTTTATTATAGAGCGAACTTTAATACCACATCATGATTATATTTATGATGTTTATCCAACACTTTTTAAATTATATGTGTATATTTATCATACATTATGTAGGTTATTTGACTTTTTGCTAATTAAAAATTATAATTAGGCATGAGGTGATTTAAATGTCAAAGAAAAACGATCTTAGAGTAATTAAAACTAAAAAAGTTTTATTTGATACATTACTAAAATTAATGAAACAAAAAAATTTTGAAAAAATTAAGATATCAGATATTTGTGAAGAGGCACTTATAAATCGCTCAACTTTTTATGCTCACTATGAAGATAAATATGAATTATTAATTGAATTATTTGAAAATCAGAAACAAATATTATTAAATGAACTCGAGGAAAATGAAAATGAATTATCTTCTAAAGAATACATAATGAAATTATTAAGTGTTTTAATAGATTATATCGACGATAATAGAAATATTTATAGTGCAATCTTATCATGTAATAGGAATGGTTTTTTAATAGATTTTTTAATAGATGTTATAGAAAAAGATGCTTCAATAAGATTGAAAAATAATTATGATATAAAAGAATCTAATTTACCATTAGATATTATTGTTAAGTTTTATGCAGGAGGTATAATTAATATTGGTATATCATGGCTAACTCGTTCTGAAAATTATACTAAAGAAGAATTGCTTAATTATATCGATAAATTAATACCAGAAAAAATATAAATAATCATATTGTATAAACAAATAAATTCTTATTATTATAACTATTGTACTATCTAATATTTAGAATATTATTTATATTCCGTTTACTTTATTAGATTATCTGTTTTAAAATTTAATTTCCATTCAATATACTCTTGATCTGTTATTTCATAATTTTCTCTTTTTTCTCTCATCTTTAACCATTCATTTATTCCATTTTGAACATTAAAGTTATATGCAGAACCCGCAAATCTATCTGGTAGTTGAAACTGATAATATGGATATTGTTCCTCTAACCACATTTGATAATATATTTCATCAATTGGATCAATAAAATCATACTTCTTTATTGCATCAATACTTAACCCATATGCTTCTGCTAACCTTTTTAAATTTGTAGCATCTGGACTCTTTGTATTATTTTCCCATTCGCGAATTGACTTATTACTACTATAACCTAAATATTCAGCTATATCATTCAGTTCAATGTGTTTATTCTCCCTTATAAATTTTAATCTTGCACCTTGTGACATATTCTCTAATAATTCTTTTTTGTAAAACATATTTTATCTCTCCTTTCGTTTTACAGTTTTTTTCTAATAAAAAATAGTCGTCCAAACGTTATGGCGACTATTTTTGTCTAAAATTAATAATTTAATAAATTTTAAAAAATTTCTCCTTTCAGTTAATAAAATATAATTTAATATTTATCACTCCCTTTCTATTGCAACAAAAAAAGAACCTTTCGGTTCTTTAAGCATTTATTTTTATTGGAACGACTTCTCGCTCTATTTTTGGCTCGACTTTATGGCCGCTTGTGCAGCAGCAAGTCTTGCAATTGGAACTCTATATGGACTGCATGATACATAAGTAAGCCCTACATTATGACAAAATTCAATAGTTGATGGGTCTCCTCCATGTTCACCACATATTCCAAGTTTAATATCAGGTCTAGTCTCTCTACCAAGTTCAACTGCCATCTTAACTAATTTTCCAACGCCAACTTGATCTAGTTTAGCGAATGGATCATTTTCATATATCTTTTTATCATAATATGATGTTAGGAATTTACCTGCATCATCTCTTGAGAATCCGAATGTCATTTGTGTTAGATCATTTGTTCCAAATGAGAAGAATTCTGCTTCTTTTGCTATTTCATCCGCAGTTAATGCAGCTCTTGGTATTTCAATCATAGTACCAACATGATAATTCATACTTACACCAACATTTTTAATAACTTCATTTGCAGTTTCAACTACTACATCTTTAACGTATTTAAGTTCTTTTAATTCTCCAACAAGTGGGATCATTATTTCTGGAACTATTTCTATTCCTTTTCTTTGAGAAACAGCAATTGCAGCTTTAATAACAGCTCTTGTTTGCATTTTAGCAATTTCTGGATAAGTAACAGCAAGTCTGCAACCTCTATGTCCCATCATTGGATTAAATTCATGAAGTGAATCAATTATTGATTTAATTTGTTCAACAGTCTTACCTTGAGTTTTAGCAAGTAATTCAATATCTTTTTCTTCAGTTGGTACAAATTCATGTAGAGGTGGATCTAAGTATCTAATTGTTACTCCATAACCTTCCATAGTTTCATATAATGCCTCAAAATCGCTTTGTTGCATTGGTTCTAATTTTGCAAGTGCTCTTTCTCTTTCTTCAACAGTATCTGAACAAATCATTTCACGGATAGTAGCGATTCTGTCTTCTTTAAAGAACATATGCTCTGTTCTACAAAGTCCAATACCTTCTGCTCCAAGTTCACGAGCTTTAGCAGCATCTTTTGGCGTATCTGCATTAGTTCTAACTTTTAACACTCTATATTTATCAGCCCAAGCCATTATTCTTCCAAATTCACCACTTATTGAAGCATCAACTGTAGAAATAATTCCAGCATAAATATTACCCGTTGAACCATCAAGTGAAATTTCATCAAATTCTTTGAATTCTTTACCTTTCAAAGTGAATTTTTTATTTTTTTCATTCATTATTATTTCAGAGCATCCTGATACGCAACAAGTTCCCATTCCACGAGCAACAACCGCAGCATGGGATGTCATACCACCTCTTACAGTTAATATACCTTGTGCAGCTTTCATTCCCTCTATATCTTCTGGTGAAGTTTCTAATCTTACAAGAACAACTTTTTCGCCTTTAGAAGCATAAAGTTTTGCATCCTCTGCAGTAAATACTATTTTACCAGCAGCAGCTCCAGGTGAAGCAGCAAGTGCTTTTGCAAGTGGTTCTGTTTTCTTTAATGCTTCAGGATCAAATCCCGGATGAAGTAAAGAATCTAAGTTACGTGGGTCTATCATCATAACAGCTTCTTTATCACTAATCATTCCTTCATCTACTAAATCACAAGCTATTTTTAATGCAGCTTTTGCAGTTCTTTTACCATTTCTGGTTTGTAACATATATAAATGTTTATCTTCAATAGTAAATTCCATATCTTGCATATCATGATAATGATTTTCTAAAGTTTTACAAATTTCAGTAAATTGTTTGTATACTTCTGGCATAACAGTTTCAAGTTTAGCAATTGGTTCTGGAGTTCTAACACCCGCAACAACATCTTCACCTTGAGCATTCATTAAGAATTCACCCATAAGTTTTTTCTCTCCTGTTGCTGGATCTCTTGTAAATGCAACACCAGTTCCAGAAGTTTCTCCCATATTACCAAATGCCATCATTTGGACATTTACAGCAGTTCCCCAAGAATAAGGAATATCATTATCTCTTCTATAAACATTTGCTCTTGGATTATCCCATGATCTAAATACTGCTTTAATTGCTCCCATTAATTGTTCTTTAGCATCAGTTGGGAAATCACTTCCAATTTTATTTCTATATTCTTCTTTAAATAATCTTGCTAATTCCTTTAAATCTTCAGCAGTAAGGTCTACATCTTGTGTAACACCTTTTTTTGATTTCATTTCATCAATTAATTCTTCAAAGTATTTCTTACCAACTTCCATTACAACATCAGAATACATTTGAATAAATCTTCTATAACAATCCCATGCCCATCTAGCATTGCCAGATTTTCTAGCAAGCGCTTCAGTTACTTCTTCGTTTAAGCCTAAATTTAATATCGTATCCATCATACCTGGCATAGATGCTCTTGCACCGCTCCTTACTGATACTAGCAATGGATTTTCAACATCCCCAAATTTTTTACCAGACTTTTCTTCTAATTTTTTAACATATTCTAATATTTCTGCTTCAATATCAGAATTAATTTCTTTTCCATCTTCATAGTATTTAGTGCAAGCTTCAGTAGAAATTGTAAAACCAAAAGGTACAGGCAAACCAAGTTTAGTCATTTCTGCTAAATTCGCACCTTTACCTCCTAGCAAATTTCTCATAGAAGCATCGCCTTCACTAAAAAGATAAACATATTTTTTCTTTTCCATAATTCACTCCTAACTTTTTTATTTTACCATAGCATTAAAATACATTTCAATCAAAAAAATATTAATTTACACAAAAAAACTACAATCAATAATTGTAGTTTTTTTGATACTATTAATCATCATAAACAATACACCCAGGAATATTTCCCGTAAAATTATATGCATTATTAGCAACACATGAAAGATTACTTTTCCATCCAAAAACATTTACCTCATAAGTTGTAAATTCTGAAGAACTACTTTTACCGACCATTCTAACTGATTCAAAGTTCTTATATATAATAGCAGAACCATAAAAAGAATAGGCTCCAAGCGTCATTACACTTGATGGTATCGTTACATTTGTTAAATAATTGTCATAGAATGCATATCTACCTATTGCTGTTAATCCTTCATTAAGTTCTAATGATGTTAGTTTATTTTTATTAAAAGCATATGGTTCAATTGTTGTAACACTTGATGGAATCACAAGTTCAGTAAGGTTATTTGTCGAAAAAATTGAATGTGATATCGCAGTAAGATTAGATGGAAACTTAATATATGATATTTGATTGCTAGTAAAAGCATATGTCCCCATTGAAATTACACTATCTGGAATTGAAATCATTTTCAATTTATTGTTTCTAAAAGTATTGGTTGGTACTGAAGTAATACTAGAAGATAAATCAACAGATATTAGGTCTGAATATGCAAACGCAGAAGCTCCAATTGAGGTAACCGAAGATGGAATTTGTACAAAAGTAAGTTGTCTATTATTATAAAATGCACTCGCTCCAATTGTTGCCACATTTGATGGAATTACAAGTGAAGTTAAAGAGTTTGTTTGAAATGCAGAAGTTCCAATTGATGTAACTGAAGATGGAATTATAGCTGAAGTCAACTTATTATATGCAAATGCCGAAGTTCCTATTGCCGTAACTGCATTTCCATCTATTGTTGATGGTATTATTATATTAGGGTTATTATAAGTAATTGATACATTAGATAAACCAGCCGTTTCCCACTCAGAAGAATCAATCCACTCATATAATAGAAATTGTTCAATCGTTTCATCATCAGAGTTCATTTCTCCTGCACATAATAAGTCTGGATCAGCAGAACCCCAATTATCTTCTCCAAAATATTCTAAACATGCATCCATGTCTGTAACTTCATATGTTGCAGTTCCAAATTTATAACTAGTTATCGTTGCATTGTTATTTGATACTGTATATTCAAATAATGATGCATCTGTTGGCGTTCCATCTCCTATATTTAAAGTCCCATAAAATGAGGCTCCTTTATTATATTTTTGATTTATTCCTCTTTCCTTATATTGTACTGTTAATGTATATGTG
>CAJOJR010000028.1 GCA_905235065.1 uncultured Bacilli bacterium | reverse complement strand
TTGTGGTTTTTATTTTTAAGGAGGAAATATGAGAGAGTTTAAAGAACTTGAAAAGAAAAATGTTTTTGAAGTAGAACAAGATATCTTAAAGAAATGGAAGACTGAAGATATATTAAACAAAACAATTGAAAACAGATCTGAAAAGGAAAATTGGGTTTTTTATGATGGACCAGCTACTGCAAATGGTATGCCCGGACTTCATCATATGGTTTCTAAGTTTTTAAAAGATACTTTTTGTAAGTATAAAACTATGAAAGGTTATCGTGTACTTCGTAAAGTTGGATGGGATACTCACGGATTACCAGTAGAAGTAAATGTAGAAAAGAAATTAGGATTTTCTGGTAAAAGTGATATTGAAAAGTATGGAATAGAAGCATTTAACAAATTATGTAAAGAAACAGTTTGGGATAATGAAACTGCATTTAGAAAATTAACAGATGAAATGGGTCAATTTATTGATTTAGATAATAGATATATAACATATGACAACAATTATATAGAAACAGAATGGTATATATTAAAGAAATTCTTTGATGAAGGGTTGTTCTATGAAGGCGTTAAAATTATGCCTTGGTGTCCAAGATGTGGAACAGGTCTTGCTTCACATGAAGTTGCTCAAGGATATAAAGAAATAGATGCTAATACTGTTATAGTACCATTTAAGAAAAAAGATGAAGATGCGTATTTCTTAGTATGGACTACAACTCCTTGGACATTAATTTCAAATGTTGCGTTATGTGTTAACCCTGAAGAAGAATACGTTAAGGTTGAATCAATGGGTTATAAATTTATACTTGCTAAGTCTTTGGCCAATTCTGTTTTAGGTGATGATTATGAAATCCTAGAAACATATAAAGGAAAAGATTTAGAATATACAAAATATGAACAATTAATTCCTTCTGATATAAAAGTAAGTGGTGAAGCTTTCTTTGTAACTTGTGATAATTATGTAACGATGTCTGATGGAACTGGTATAGTTCATATTGCACCAGCTTTTGGTGAAGATGACGCTAAAGTTGGCAAAAAATATAAATTACCTTATGTAAATCCAGTAGGCGAAGATGCTATTTATACTGAAGGATTATGGAAAGGTATGAATATATTTGATGCAGACTTAGAAGTAATTAAATGGTTAAAAGAGAATGATAAATTATTTAAAAAACAAAAAGTAAAACACAATTATCCACATTGTTGGAGATGTGATAGCCCACTTGTTTATTATTCAAGGCCATCATATTATTTAGAAGTTACTAAGTTACAAGATAAGATTATAGGAGAAAATAAAAAAGTTAATTGGTATCCATCGTTTGTGGGTGAAAAAAGATTTGGCAATTGGCTAGAAAATATGAATGACTGGGCTATATCAAGAAATAGATATTGGGGCACACCGCTTCCTTTATGGAAGTGTTCTTGTGGTCATATGGAAATGATAGGTTCAAGAGAAGAATTATCAGAAAAAGCAGTTGAAAAGGAGGATCCTAAAACAATAGATTTACATAGACCATATGTTGATGATATTCATTTAAAATGTTCAAAGTGTGGAAAAGAAATGAAGAGAACTCCAGAAGTAATAGATTGTTGGTTTGATAGTGGTGCTATGCCATTTAGTCAATATCATTATCCTTTTGAAAATAAGGAATTATGGGAAAGTCAATATCCGGCAGATTTTATTGCAGAAGGTATTGATCAAACAAGAGGTTGGTTCTATTCACTTTTAGTTATAGGTGTGTTTGTAACAGGTAAAAGTCCATATAAAAATGTATTAGTTAATGAGTTATTGCTTGATAAAAATGGTCAAAAAATGCACAAGAGTAAAGGTAATGCAGTTGAACCATTTACAGTAATTCATAATTATGGTGCAGATACAGTTAGATGGTATTTACCTTATGTTTCTCCAACTTGGACACCACTTAAATTTGATGAAGAAGGTTTAAAAGAAGTATTTTCTAAGTTTATGAATCCTTTAAAAAATACTTATAATTTCTTTGCAATGTACGCTAATATCGATAAGATTGATATTAATGAATGTGATGTAAAAGTGGAGAATAGAGAAGAAATAGATAGATGGATAATATCTAAATATAATTCTCTTCTAAAATACGTAACTGAGAGTTATGAAGAATATGACTTAAATAAAGTTGTAAAAGCTGTTACTAACTTTGTATCAGATGATTTATCTAACTGGTATATAAGAAGAACAAGAAATAGATTTTGGGCAAGCGAACTTGATAACTCTAAAAAAAGTGTATATATGACTACATATGAAGTATTAACTGGATTATGCAAAATGATCGCCCCAATAGTTCCTTATATAACAGAAGAAATGTATACTAAATTAACCGATAAGGATTCTGTTCACACAGAAGATTATCCAAAATATGATGAAACACTTATTGATTTAGCGTTAGAAGAAAAAATGGATCTTGTTAGAGACTTTATTACGATGGGTAGAAATATAAGAGAAGTCGCTAAAATAAAAATAAAACAACCTCTTAGTGAAGTTATAATAGATTCTAAATATAAGCCTATTATTGGAAATTTAGATAGTTTAATACTAGAAGAATTAAATGTTAAAAATCTAGAATATACTGATAATATGAATGAATATGTAAATATCACTTATAAACCTAATTTTAAAGAAGTTGGTACTATTTTAGGGTCTAAGATTAAATCTTTCCAAAATTATTTAAACAATATTAATGATACTGATATTGAAAAACTTAATAATGATGAACTAATAGTTAACTTAGATGGAGAAGAAACTAAAATATCAAAAGATATGGTTATGTTATTTGTAAGCCCTAAAGAAGGATATAATTCATCTTATTTAAATAATAAAGTAATTGTTATAAATACTGAACTAACAAAAGATTTATTATTAGAAGGTTTAGCTCGTGAATTTAATAGTAAAATTCAAAACATGAGAAAAGAATTCGGTTTTGAAATAGCTGATAGAATTAAAATTTATTATGAAAGTATTCCCGAAATTGAAGAAATGCTTTCTAAATATAGTGATTATATTAAGGAAGAAACTTTGTGTTTGGAATTAATAAAAGATACTTCTGGTGAAGAAGTAAAAATAGGAGATTTAACTTTAAGAATAAAACTAGAAAAAATAGTAAAATAATTATAAAAAGGCAGTTTGACAAAAACTACCTTTTTTGCTATAATACAAACTTGTTTTGAAAGAATATAATATTAATTGGAAGTGAATTTATGACAGAGGAAGAAAATAAAAATTTATTGATGAGAAAAGAATCAAATCAAAAAGAATTTGATAGATTAAAAGAAATATCAAAAGAGTTTGATTATTTATTAGATGGAGAAAGAGCTAGTTTTTTAAAAGAATTATATTATGAATATTTACTTACTTCATATGAAATTAATAATTTAAATGTAGAGAATAAAAAAGAATATGTCTGTGAATTACTGAAAGAATTAAATAAGTATAGAGAATCTTTAAAAGATTTAGCGACTTCAAAAAATTATGATATTACAAAAAAATTAAAAAATTTTTAAAAAACAAAAGTGTTTTAAATAAAAATTGACGATAATATATATAGAGGATACAAAGATACGGAAGTATCTTTTTTTATTTTCTAGAAAGGAGGTAATATGTTAGAAAAATTTAAGAATAATGTATTAGAATTTATTAAACAATATGAAAGAATTATTTTTATTATAATTTGTACACTCTTAACATTTGCGATTATACTTGTTTTAATATTTAAAAAATTTGATAACGTAAAAGCAACTTCAAATACTGAAGAAGTTTCTTTAGAAAATAATGAGATAGTAGAAGAAAGTAAAGAAGAAATAAAAACAATTAAAGTAGATGTAAAAGGCGCAGTTGCTAAACCTGGAGTATATTCTTTGAGTGAGGGTTCTATTGTTGATGACGCTATTAAACTTGCTGGTGGTATTTTAAAAACAGCTAATACAAAAGAAATAAATTTAAGTAAAAAACTTAAAGATGAAATGGTAATAGTTATATATACAAATTCAGAGATACAAGAATTTAAAGATAAAACAGAAAATAAAACTGAATGTATATGTGATACAGATATAAATGAAGTCTGTGTTAAAGAATCTTATACAAATTATTATTCATTCAATACAAATACTAGTAATGCAAAAGAATCTAAAGTTAGTGAAGAGGGTATAAACGGATTAATAAATATTAACATCGCTTCTTTAGAAGAATTGTTAACATTAAATGGAGTGGGTGAATCTAAGGCAAAAGCCATAATTGAATATAGAAAAGAAAATAAGTTTGAGACAATAGAAGATATTATGAAGGTATCAGGAATTGGTCAGTCACTTTTCGATAAGATTAAGGAAAGTATTACTGTGTAATAGTTTTTATTACATTCTCTTAATTTTATCAAGTTTATTTTCTTTTCTTTTTATTAAATATTACAAATATGAAAGTACTTATAATATTAATGATACATCATTTAAACTTAAACTTTATTCATATAAGATAGATGGAGATAAATTATCATTAGAACTAAAAGGTAAAGAAGATTTAGTTGGAACATATTACTTTAAAACATTAGAAGAAAAAGAAGAATTTATAAATAATTATAATATTGGTGATATTCTTAATTTAAGTGGTAATCTAAATAACCCTAAAAACAATACAATACCAAATACTTTTAATTATAAAAAATATTTAAAATATAAAAAAATATATTTTACTTTAAGTGTTGATAAGTTTAATAAAATTAATTCAAATAAAAATATTTTATATAAATTAAAAAATATGTTTTATAAAAGAGTTTATAAAATAAGTAATAACGAATTTATATATGCACTTATTTTAGGAGACTCTACATATATAAATGGTGATAGTTTTAGAAATAATGGGGTGAGTCATTTATTTGCTTTATCGGGTCTACACGTATCTTTAATATCATTAATATTATTAAAAATATTGTCTTTAATATTTAAAGAAAAAGATTCCAGTATTATTCCATATATACTTATATTTATAATATTAATCTTATACTCATTTGTAACTGGGCTTAGGCCCTCACTTCTAAGAGCAAGTTTATTCTTTTTATTAGTTGGAATAAACAAAGTATATTATTTTAATATAAAAGCAGAAAACCTGCTTATAGTAGTATTCTCTGTAATGACTTTAATCAATCCTTTTGTAATAAAAGATATATCTTTTATATTATCATGGAGTATAACATTTTTTTTACTTTTTACTAGTGAACTTTATAAAACAAAGAATTATATATTAAATCTTTTTAGAACCAGTTTAATATCTTTAATATGCTCACTTCCAATTATAATTAATAATTTCTATACAGTGAATTTACTATCACTTATAAATAATATTATATTTGTTCCCTTTGTATCTTTTATTGTATATCCTTTATCAATGCTTACTTTTATATTTCCTTTTTTAAATAAAGTGTTATTGTTTTCTACTAATATATTAAACTTTATATCTAGTTTTATGGAAAATATTAAAATATTTACTATATACATTTCCAAAATCTCAATATATGAAATAATAATGTATTATTTATTAATAATATTTATTGTTAAATTTAAGAATAGATTGAAATTTATAATTATTTTATTTCTATTTATAATTTTTTTATACATAAAACCTTATTTAAAAAATTATAATTCAGTTTATTTTATAGATGTTGGACAAGGTGATAGTGCTTTAATAGTAACTAAGCATAACAAAAGTATTTTAATAGATACAGGTGGGATTATGAGTTATACATCTAAAGAGGTTTGGAAACAAAGAAATAATACATTTAATTTAATGACATCATCAGTAATAGCATTTTTTAAAAGTATAGGATTAACTAAAATAGATTACTTATTTTTGACACAT
>CAJOJR010000027.1 GCA_905235065.1 uncultured Bacilli bacterium | reverse complement strand
CTGGGTTCAGAACGTCGTGAGACAGTTCGGTCTCTATCCGTCGTGGGCGTTGGAAAATTGAGGAGATCTTTCCCTAGTACGAGAGGACCAGGAAGGACGCACCTATGGTGTATCTGTTGTCACGCCAGTGGCAGTGCAGAGTAGCTATGTGCGGAAGGGATAACCGCTGAAAGCATCTAAGCGGGAAGCCCTCTCCAAGATGAGTTTTCCCTATCTTTAAGATATAAGAATCCTTGTAGACTACAAGGTTGATAGGCTAGAGGTGGAAGAATAGTGATATTTTGAGCTGACTAGTACTAATAATTCGACAATTTAATCTTATTTTAATTTGATAGTTATTACATTATCTTGTTTTGAGAGAATGATTATTGTATAATATATTTTGATTGGTGACGATAGCAAAGTGGACACACCTCTTCCCATCCCGAACAGAGAAGTTAAGCACTTTAACGGCGAAAATAGTGTAAGCGAAGATAGCAAGTTGCCAGTCTTTTTTTATGTTTTAAAATTCTTATTTACTTTTCATAAAATTTGTGGTGTAATAAAATTAAGTATTACGGAGGGTTTTGTGAAAATAAATGAAGATAACATATTAAATGATATGGGTGAAGTATATTCTTTAACAAGTAATCCATCTTATTCTAAAGACAAAAAATATAATGATGATCTGACTATAATAAATCATTTATATTCTATTACACATGGCAAGTTTTTTGATTTACCTGATCATTTCAATCCATATTATGATAGATTCTTTTGGAGAGATTATGATAAGGATTACATGGAATATGCAGATCTTATTGAAAAATACAAAAAATATTATTTGCAGTTATCTGAAAACTACTTGAAAATTCTTAGTGATAATAATTTCTTTTATTCACATTTTAATTGTAAGAAGACTTACACTGATCAAAGAATGAAAGAAATATTATTAGACTTTTTCAATGAAGAAGATGCTAACAAGTATAAAATTGTTAAATCTATGTTTGATGATGAAAGGGTTAGTACTTCATCATTAGAAAATTTAGATTATGTAGGCTTTTGTAGTATTCTTAATTCAAATATAAAGCCATATGTTGTAGTGGATGGATTACAAGATAAAAATACATTAGTGCAACTGATGGATTTTGCTCATGAATTTGGTCACTCTATTGAAGCACATTATATATTAAATCGATATAATGAATTTTATAAGCATAAAAATTTAGCTTTTAGTGAAGTTTCATCAATGTTCTATGAATTAGAACTTTTAAGATACATGCAAAAAAATAAAATAAATACTAAGGATACAATTAATGGAATAAATAACTATCATTTGTTCACCCATGGTTTTTTAGAAGAATTAAAATATAGCGATACAAAAGAGTTAATGGAAGAAGATGAAAAATTTATCGCTTCTAGTGAAGATTTTTATGTAACAGAGAAAAGAAACATAGTGAGACCATTTAAAAAAGAAAAAGAGGAAAACGGACCAGAGTATTGGTTTGAGTTAGAATTTTATAGACCTCTAATTTATGGATTTGGTTCTTATATGGCACTTCACTTATCCGAATTAAGAAAACAAGATTCTAAAGAATTTAATAAAGCTTGGAATTATTTCTTGTCAACTAGAACACTTATGAACTATGAGGATATATTTAATTTATTTGAATTAGATGTTAATAAGTTTGTATCTGGAAAATTGATAGAATCAACCATTAAACAAGATTTAGAAAATTATAGAAAGCAACTTAAAAGGCAATTGTAATTGTCTTTTTAATTGTGCTATAATGTACTTAGGATAATGTGGGGAGGCCATATGGCAAAAAAGAAAATAAAAAAAATTTGAATAAAAAGAAAAACGTTTCTTCAAAAAGTAAGACTTCTACTACAAAAAAAGTAGTACGTAAGAGTAATGTCAATAGTGGAAAAAAAGTTAATATCAATAAAAAGCAAAGCAAACCAATAAAACCAGAAAAATGGTATGTATGGCTTAAGAATAATATTCTAGAGAATGAAGAAAAGTATTCAAAAAAATATAAAAATAGAAGACTACTTGTCTCACTATTTGCGGTCTTTTGTTTCTTTGCTGTACTATTTTCTGTTTTTATTATTGATTTTTCTAATTCTATAAAAAATAACAAAGTACCTTATTTCTCTATTCAAAAAAGAAATGAGTATAAGCAAGTAACATTATATTATGGATTATTTTACAAAGCTTGGAGATGCGATAATGGAAACACAGCACTTACTTATGGTAAATATAATGACGATATTGGCTATTGTGATATTGTCCCAAAATATGATGAAAATGGAGTCTTTGTTAATCCTAATAAAGTCAAAATGACTCAATCACAAATAAATATAATAAAAACCTACTATTTTGATAATTACATTTATTTTAAATCGGAAAAAGAATTAGTTGATGCTTATAAATTATCTAGTGCACTTAATAAGATATTATGGATTAATGGAAAACAAGATGGAATAATAAATAACGATGAAACGGTTGAACTTGCTATATTTGGAAAAGTAGAAAATAAGGATGGCGTTGATAGTTTTTCATTTCAATTTAATGATCCATATTATCATGAATGTGTAAAGAAATTGAATGGAGAATACTTAGTATCTAACTATAATTATTCGACTAATACTTGTGGTGCTTCTTGGGAAACTTTAAGTATTGATAAAGATACTTGCAAAATTGCAAAAAATAGTACAGAGTTTATACAAAATTTAGCACCAATTATAGACTATTGCAAATAGGAATTGCTTCTTATTTGCTTTTTTTATATAATGATTTTAGGTGGTTTTGATGATACTAAAAAATGATGTAAATTCTAATAATATAAAATTATTAATTTATGATGTAGATGGTACGCTGGTAGAGTTTAATACATTATTTGATTTATTGAAAGAGTCTTTTAATATACATGGGATTACATTTAAAAATGAATATTTTAATGATTATGTTTTGTCTGTTTCAAATGCTTTAGAGGAAAATAGAAATGACTTTGGGCATAGAAGTTTATCAAATTCATTTGATAAATATTTCAAAATAATAAAAGAAAATAATATAGATGGTAAGGATTATTTAGAAACTCTTTTAAGTTTAGAATATAAATATACTGATACATTTGAAGGTGTAAGTGATACTTTAAAACAACTATATGAAATATATCCACAAGTGATCTCAACAAATTGGTTTAAAGAATCTCAGAAAGTTAAAGTTGATAAATTTAATTTATTAAAATACTTCCAAAAGATTTATAGTTGTGAACTTTATTATCCCAAACCAAATCAAAAGCATTTTGAAAGAATTTCTAATGATTATAAACTTCAACCAGGTGAGTGTTTAGTTATTGGAGATTCTATTACAGACGTAAAAGCATCTAATTATGGTTATAATACACTGTTAGTTGATTATAATAGTAAAAAAGAGAATTTATATGATTTATCATCTTCTGTAGTAACCGATTTTAAAGATATTGAAAAAGTATTAACAAGAAAAAAATAATTTCTTGTTTTTATTTTGCATTTCATAAAACAATTGTTTGCTTTTTGGCACAATAAGTGGTAGAATAACTATGAGATGGTTATATGGAAATAAAAGAAAAATTAGAAATATTATCTGATGCAGCTAAATATGATGCTTCTTGTAGTTCAAGTGGATCAAAAAGAAAAAATACATACAATGGAGTTGGTAATGCTCATTATTGTGGTATTTGTCATAGTTTTACTTCTGACGGAAGGTGTGTATCTCTTCTTAAAATACTTCTAACTAATGCATGTATATATGATTGCAAATATTGTATTAATAGAAAAGGTAATGATATTAAAAGAGCTATATTCACTCCGGAGGAGATTGCTAATATAACTATTAATTTTTATAAAAGAAACTATATAGAAGGATTATTTTTATCATCAGCAATTGTAAAGAGTCCTAATTATACTATGGAGCTTTTATATCAAACTTTATACTTACTTAGAACTAAATATAAATTTAATGGATATATTCATGTAAAAGCAATACCAGGCGCTGATGATAATCTAATCAAAAAAGTTGGTGCTTTAGCTGATAGAATGAGTACTAATGTAGAACTTCCATCTAATGAAAGTTTAAAATTGCTAGCTCCAGATAAAAAAGAAGATAAAATAAAAAATACGATGACTACTATAAAGAATATTAAAAGTAAAAATATAGTACCAGCTGGTCAAACTACTCAATTAATAATTGGAGCCACTAAAGATAGTGATTATAATATCATGAAACTATCTGAAAATTTATATAGTGAATCTAAACTAAAAAGAGTATATTATTCTGCTTATGTTCCAGTTAATAAAGATAATGTTCTTCCAATGATTAAAGAAGTACCTTTAAAACGCGAAAATAGGCTTTATCAGGCTGATTGGTTACTTAGGTACTATAATTTTACGGTTGAAGATATTCTAACTAAAGAAAGCCCTAATTTTAATCTTTTATTAGATCCTAAAGCTGATTATGCATTAAGGAATCTAGATATTTACCCAATTGAAATAAATACTGCAAGTTATAATACGCTTTTAAAAGTTCCTGGTATTGGTGTTACTTCTGCAAAAAGAATAATTAGTTCAAGAAAGTTTACTAAGTTGAATTTTGATACATTAAAAAAACTAGGAGTAGTTATAAAGAGGGCTAGATATTTTATTACTTGTGATGGAGTATATTATACTTCGAGTTCTCTATTTAATAGAAATTATATACAAAGATTATTGGAGGAACCATCTAATTTGAAGAAAATAAATTATAAACAATTAAATTTATTTGAGGAGTAATTATGAATAATAAAATATATATTTATGATGGATCTATAGAGGGATTATTTACTATCGTTTATAAATGTATGATAGAAAATAGTATTCCTTTAAATATAGTAAAAGAAATGAATAAATTAAGTTTGTTTGAAGAGTATAATACTATAGAAACAAATTATAACTTGTCTCATAAGATATTTAAATCAATTCCTAGAAGAATGGGTGATATGGCTTTATATAACGTTTACAATGCTTTTTTAGCTAATAAATTAGATAAAGAGATAAATATAGTTAATTATTTAATAAATGGTTATAAATATGGCAAAAATTTAAATAGAATGAGAAATATAGAATCAGTTATAAAAGTTCAAAAGTATTCTCGGATGGTTAGAAGAGAGGTTCATAAATTAAAAGGTTTTGTTAGATTTGAAAGTGTTGATAATATCTTATATTCAAAAATTTCTCCTGAGCATGATATTTTAGAACTGTTAATCCCACATTTTAAAAATAGACTTAGTAATGAAATTTGGATTATTGAAGATGTTAAAAGAAAAAAAGCAGTATTTTATAAAAATAACAAATACAGGGTGATATCTACAATTAATCTAAATTTAGAAAGATTCAACTCTAATGATGAAACATATAAAGATTTATGGAAATCTTTTATTAAAAGTGTAACCATTAATGAAAGAAAAAACTTAAGATGTCAAATTAATTTTATGCCAAAAAAATACTGGAAATATATGACCGAAATGGAGGATAATAATGAATAAAGAAATAATTAGTGGTAAAGAAGCTCAAGAGTTAATAAAGGATACTGTTATAAAGCTTTGCGATTATGTGGGAATGACTCTAGGGCCTAAAGGTTATAATGCGATAATAGATACTGATTATACTGAACCTTTCATAACAAATGATGGTGTTACAATTGCTAAAAATTTAGAATTTGAACCTAGAGAAGAAGCAATTGCTAAAATAATAAAAGAAGCTTCTATTAAAACATGTGATAAAGTAGGCGACGGAACTACTTCTTCTTTAGTATTATTAAAATCAATGTACACAGAATCTTTAAAATATATTGATAAAGGAATAAGCCCTCTTATAATTAAAGAAAATTTATCAAAAAGTGTGGATAAAGTGTGTGATTCAATTCTTTTAAGTAGTAGAAAACCATTATTAAAAGATATTGAAAACATCGCGACTATATCTTCTGGTAATAATAGTTATGGAAAAATAATATCTAGTATTTTTAAAAAAAATAAATCATATGTAAAAATAATTATAGAAGAGTCTAATAATGAAAAATCTCATATTGAATTTATTGATGGATACTTTATTGAAAACGGAGTAGTATCTTCATATATGATAAATAATAGGCTAGAAAGTGAACTAATAAAAAACCCTTACTTTTTAATAACAGATTATAAAATTGAAACTGTTGAACAAATAATAAGTATTTTAAATGCTTTGAAAGGTAAGTCTTTAGTTATAATTGCTGAATCATTTGATGAAGAAGTAATTGAATTTTTAAGTTCACTAAAGTCAAATAATGAAATAAATGTTATTGGAATAGAAGCTCCTAATTATTCTGAAAATAAAATCGATATATTAGAAGATATATGTATTTATACAAATGCAAAATTAATATCTTCTAAAAAAGGCAAAATTTTAGAAAGTGTTAGCGTTAATGATTTAGGGACTTCCATTAATATTAAAGTTAGTAGAAATAATTCAGTAATTAAGAATAAGATAAATGAGAATATAAAAACCAGAATAAGATATATAAAGAGATTAATTTCTAAAGAAGAAAGTGATTTTAAAAAAGATATATTAGAGTCAAGGCTTTCATATTTATCATCAACAACCTCTGTTATATATGTTGGAGCTAAAACTAAATCAGAAATGATATTAAATAAAATGAGAATAGAAGATGCAGTATATGCATGCAAGACTGCAATTAAATATGGTTATTCTTTGGGAGGAGGAAAAGAACTATATAATGTAAGTAAGTGTTTAAATGAAAATGATATGGGTGATGCGATATTAAAACTTGTTTTAATATCGCCGATAAAGCAAATAATCTCAAATAGTGGTGAAAATACAGATAAAATAATTAATGAGTTAAGTGATAAAAAACTTAATATTGGCTATGATGCTTATAATAATAAAATTGTTGACTTAATTGAAAGTGGCATTATTGATCCAACCTATGTGTTAATTGAATCTTTGAAAAATGCTTTTTCTATATCAAGTATACTTTTAACTACTTCTTTAATAATTGTTACTAAAGATAAAAAAGAAGATAAAAATATAACTGAAGTTTTATAACACAAAAAAAAGGAATTAAAATGTTTCATTAATTCCCTTTTTTTCAAAGTAAAAATATAATTTTGGTAAAGAAATTATAAATATACTGAGTTTAAACTAATATAATACGGTATATAGTTTTGCATATTCCCAATATTTAGGAGAATATTAGTTAATTATTATTAATATTAAAAGTTAATAATTAATAGAAAGTATTAAGTATTAAAGTTTAAAAAATATAATTAATAATATTCAAAAAATAAAATATTGATATTTTGTAAAACATCAACACTAGGTTTTACCGGGCCTAGTTTGTATTATCTCATTATTGTGAGTATCTCTCTCATTTACTTTTTTGAAGTAAATATCCTATTAGATAATGAGTTAATAAAATAATAGATGTGTATTTTTAAAAACAAATATTATTTTTATTAGTTCTAGCTTATAAATATTTTTTAATTTAATACTGTAGTATTAAATATATTATATATTTATAGCATCTAGGATGATTAAAATATATCATGCTTTTTGTCGATTGTCAATATATTTATTAAATATTTATTTGATAAATAGCCCTAAATGTATTATAATTTACTTATGTTTAAAGGGAAGTGAATTATTATGTATAAACACACTGAAATAGAAAA
>CAJOJR010000026.1:10642-12277 GCA_905235065.1 uncultured Bacilli bacterium | reverse complement strand
GGAGTCACTAAAACAGAAGCAAAAGAAGTATGCCTTCTTTTACCAGCATCAAAAGGACTTATTCTAACTAATCTATGAACACCAGTTTCACCTTTTAGTTTACCAAAAGCATGAATTCCACTAACATGTAGAAATACACCTTTGATTCCAACTTCTTCACCTGGTTGAATACTTATAACTTCATATTTAAAATTATTATCAGTTAAATACCTAGTATACATCCTATAAAGCATATCAGCCCAATCATTAGATTCGGTTCCACCCGCTCCAGAATGAATTTCGATGTATGCATTATTATTATCAAATTCACCATCAAATAAAGTTTCTATTTCTAAATTAGACACATCTTTTTTTATACTTACAATCTCATTTTCAACTTCAAATAATTCATCTTCATTGACTATGTCAAATAACTCTTCCGCATTATTAAGTCTTTTGTTTAAATCTTCATATATGTCAATTTCTTTTTTTAGAGAATTTAATTCTTCCATTACTTTATTAGCTTCATCTATGTTCTTCCAAAAATTTTCTTGCATACTAATAGTTGTAAGTTCATCTATTTTATTTCTTCTATCCTCAATTTTTAGCTTACTATATATAAACTTTAACTTCTCTTTTAAAATCTTTATCTCTTCAGTAATATTCATAAAGTTCTCCTAACAAAAAAATTATATCAAAAAATAAGCATTATTTAAATGCTTATTCGTTTTCGTTTTTATAAACTAATCCAATATCTTTTTAAATAATAATTTTCATTAAAAGCTTTTATTTCAGTCTCAAATACCCCACCATTTTTTCTTATAACTTTTTCTGATATTGGATTATCACTAGAACAAATTAACAAAATTTTATTTAGCCCAATGCTTTTGCAGTACTTTTTTGCATGATAAAGCAGAAGTAGCATACCCTTTGTTTCTAAAAGCAGGCATAACATAATATCCAATATTACCCACTGTGTAATATGTAAATTCATTTAATTCTTCTCTTACATTCATTGTGCCAACCACTTTGTTATTGTCTACCATCCCAAAAACCGAAGTGGGTTTCATTGCTCCGATTAAATTTTCTTTATATCTTATTTTTTCAATACGCATTAGCATCTGCTCAAAATTTTCATTTTCTTTTATAGCAGCATCGCCAATCTTTTTTAATTCATCTTTTCTTTTTATTTCTTCGATATATTCTAAAAATGAATTTTTATATTTTTTAGTTGGTCTAATAAGCTCCAATATATCACCTCATTTGTCAGTAAAAAAGAGAAAATCAATCTCTTTTTTAGTCACAATTAACACAATTAGCATCACTATCAATTCTATGTTTAACTATTTTATTATACTTAATATAAGTATATCCATTTCTGGATAAGTAATCCCCTGTTCCCACTTAGAAACTGATTGTCTAGACACATTAAGTTTTTCTGCCAATTCCTCTTGAGATAAATTATTTTCCTTTCTTATTTTCTTTAAATTATTCTTCAAATTCATTCTCCTTTCATGAATAAATTATATAAATTTATATTAGTTGCACTCTACCAATTTTAATACACTTTTTGACAATTATAAGTTGCATTTCACTTTATTATATCATTTTCTATATTTGAATATAGAAAAACTTCACATAAATGTGAAGTTTATT
>CAJOJR010000026.1:0-10601 GCA_905235065.1 uncultured Bacilli bacterium | reverse complement strand
TTTAGCTGGTATTAATCCTCCTATTAAAGTAAGAATAATACTAAGTACAACTAGAATTAGTGCACTTGTTATATTTAAATGTGCTGAAAGAGGAATATTTCCAGTATATTTATGTAATATAGCATTTATTATAGGTATTAATGTATACGATATAGTTATGCCAAATAATCCTGATAAAAATCCTATTATAAATGTTTCAGCATTAAATATTGAAGATATATTTCTTTTAGATGCTCCTATCGCTCTTAATATTCCTATTTCTTTTGTTCTTTCATAGACAGAAATATATGTAATAATACCTATCATTATTGAAGATACAACCAAAGAAATTGATACAAAAGCAATTAAAACATAACTAACTGCATTTACAATTGTTTTTACTGAATCCATAAGTATACCAGTTGTATCTGTATATCTTATTTCTTTTTCTTCACCAAATTCTTTATTATAATCATCTATAAATTTTAAGAAATGCTCTTTGCCATCAAAACTTTTAAAATAAAATGAAATATACGTTGGCTCTTCTTTATCTTGGTAACCTAATAATATTAAATTTGATTTATAAGATGATTTATTATTTCCCATCATAGCATTCATAACTCTAGAAAGTTCATCTTCACTAAAGTTCAAACTAAATGCAGATGATATTTTATTTGGATCAACATTAAAAGCTTTAGCAAATATATTTGATAAATTAGTTGTTAATTCTCCGACTTTAGTAAGTATTGTCTTTTTCATTAATGCTTCAGTCATTGCTTTAGACATTTCTTCAGATATTTTCTTAATTCCCACACTTGATATATAATTGTTAACAACTTCATTTTTTATATCATTATTTATAGTTGCTGTCATGTTGGAAGGGTTTTCTGTTAAACTTTGATCAAACATATAATACGCAGAAATATATACTTGCATTAAAGTTTTTAATATACCATTGTAAACTGTTTTAAAAGTATCACTAGGAATTGCATAATTATTTTCCAGATTAGAAATTATACTATTTGCATTGCTAGTATTTAAATAAGAAGAAACAATATTATCAATATCATTTATACTTACACTACCAGCAATACTATTAAATAAGCCATCTATTAACTTATTAAGTGAATTATTAAATGTATCACTCGCTGGTTTTGTATTAGTAGTAATTGAATTAGATATCTCATTCATATACTTTTGAGTTTCTTTTTGAAGTTTATTTTCATCTATAGATATATTGAAAGCACTTTGCAATTTTTTATTATCAACTTTAACTAAATCATTAAATTTAAAATTATAGTTATTTTTCTTTTCATCAAATCTTGAATTAGAAAATACATCTATATCTTCATTAGATAATTGTTTTTTAACAATTTCACTTTCACTAGAATATTTAATTATATAATCAGTCAACTCTTTTGTGTAATTAACTCCCGGGCTTAAAGCAGAAGAAGTCACGCCTTCTTTTTGAGTTACAATACCGACTATTTTTAACTCTTCCGCATTATCATAAAGATTTTTCATATAATTTTTATCTTCTGACATATCTTCATAAATTTTATACTTACTATTATATTTATATACATCTGATGAATGTATTAACTTAAGATTAATATTTAATAAATCATTATAAGTGAATTTAAGTGGTTCATTATTAATATCAACTATTTCTCCACTCATAATTTTATTAACCATTTTATCTAATTCTTCTGTATCTCTTAAGCCTAAAGAATACACAAGCAAATCGGATATACTATTTCTATTCGATAAAACTATAATTAATTCATTATATTTTTCTGGCCATCTTCCACTTAATATATCATATTGTTCATTTAATGTATTTATATCACTCAACATTTCTGAATATATAGAAGAATATTGACTCATAAGATTGTTTCCACCCATAAACGAAGAAAATGTATTACTAGGATTTAATTTTGCAAGTTTGTTAGATGCATCTATAGTATAAATATTTGGTTTTACACTATATGAATAAGTAATTTCAGATACATCATCATCTACTTTGTCATAATTATTTTCAATATAATTCTTAAAACTTCTCAAATCATTTGCACTAACATTAGAAAGCATTGATGTCAAATATTGTTCTTCAGTTACTACCATATCTTTAGAGTCACCAGTATTATTCCCTCTCATTGATAAAAGCATTCCAGCTATATCAGTAGATTCTTCCATTATTGTAAGAGGATATGATGTTAAAGTATCTTCTTGTATAGAGTCAACATAATTTTGAAAACCTGTTGAAATGGCAAGTATTAAAGCAATGCCTATTATTCCGATTGACCCAGCAAATGAAACTAGCACTGTTCTTCCTTTTTTAGTCATCAAATTATTAAAAGAAAGAGATAAAGCTGTCAAAAATGACATACTTGTTTTTTTATCTTTAAAATTTGAATCCTCTTTTAATTTATTTTTATAAGGATTAGAGTCCGATGTTATTCTTCCATCTTTCAAAGTTATTATTCTATTTGAATATTTTTCAGCAAGTTCCGGATTATGAGTTACCATTATAACTAATTTGTTTTTAGAAATATTCTTTAATAATTCCATAATCTGAATGCTTGTTTCAGAGTCTAATGCTCCAGTTGGTTCATCAGCAAGTATTATATCAGGATTATTAACAAGAGCTCGTGCAATCGCAACTCTCTGCATTTGTCCACCAGATAATTGATTAGGTCTTTTATACATATGCTTCTCAAGCCCAACATCTTTTAAAGCCTTTTTTGCCATTTCTAATGATTCTTTTTTAGAAACACCAGATAAAGTTAAAGCGAGTTTTACATTTGATAAAACAGATTGATGCATAATAAGATTATAACTTTGAAAAACAAAACCAATTCTATGATTTCTATAACTATTCCAGTCAACCTCTTTAAATTTTTTGGTGCTTCTCCCATTTATAATTAAATCTCCTGAAGAATAATGGTCAAGTCCACCTATTATATTTAAAAATGTAGTTTTACCTGAACCAGAAGGGCCTAAGATTGATGCGAATTCGCATTGCCTAAAACTAACACTAACATTATCTAGTGCTTTTTGTTTAAAGCCTTCTGTCTCATAACTCTTTGATATATTTTTAATCTCTAACATAATAGTCCTCCGATGCGAAATATATTATATCATAGTTTTTTTATATTTACTATATTCCTATTTTATATAAAGGTATAACATTTATGACAGGTTCTTCATATGGATGAACTTTTTTAATTTCTTGAATTAATGAATCAACAATTTCTATCTCACAAGTTACTTCCACCTTCAATTCTTTTTCTTCTGTTAACTTTCCAATTTTACCTATGTATGGATCTGATCCATTTAATGATTTCCATCTACTTATAACTTCACTATATGATATACACTCACTATAATTTCCAATATGTCCAACATCCAATTTTCTAAAAACTTCAGTTAAATCATCTAAGTGTGTTTTTGGAGTAAAAATTTCTACTTTACAATATTTAAACTCATTCATTTTATCACCAATTATATTATAATACATTTTAACTATTTTATAATAAAAAATGAATTGATAAACAATATCAATTCATTTAGTTGCTTGATAGTTTTTTATAAGCTTTATTAATTTCTTGTGTACTAACATTACTTATTTTATACCAGCCATAATTAGTCATTTCATCATATGTTCTTGCTTGATGCTTTAAAGTTTCATCAAGGCCATTTTTTAATAGCTTTCTTATATCTTCATTTGAACTTTCTAAAGTACCATGAACATATACTTCTATTGTACTTTTTAATATCATTAAATAATTATCCATTAAAATTTGATCATTCATTACACTTCACCTCTAACATATCCATTAACTTTTCTTGCATATCTTCATGTCTCTTAATTTCCTTAGTTAAAAATGATATTAAATTTTCATCTTCTAACGCATTTAACATTTCCTCACATATTGTTATAATGTTTTTTTCATGACCAATTGCATCTTCTATATAAAGTAATTCTTTTTGTGTCATAATTTCCTCCTCATTTTTATTTTTAACAATTATTATAAAAATATAGTTGGAAATAAATAGAAAAAGCAAAATATTAACTACTTTGCTTCTTTTTTTCAATTTCTTTTAAATACAATTTATGTGTTTCATATGCTATGTCGCTCCAATTTTTACCAAGCATTTTTCTAGCATTTTTTGAAACTCTATTTAATAATCTTTTATTACTTAATATTTCTTTTATTTTATTTTCATATTCTACTACATCAAGTGTTGTTGTAAATCCGTTAATATTATTAGTTATGGTATCTGCTGTTACGCTTCCTTCTATAAACAAACCTGGTGTGTTTCATTAACCGCTGCTTCTATTTGAACTATGCTTGAAGCATCAAACAGCGAAGGAAATAAAAATAAGTTAGATCTAGCATATATTGAAGAAAGTAAAATTCTATCTGTTATTCTTCCGGTTAATATAACATCTTCACTCATTTCATACTCTTTTATTTTAGAATTCAATTTCTTTTCATCCACTCCAGTACCAACATATAACATTTTAAACTTGAAATTTTCTTCTTTTAATAGTTTAAGAGAGTCTAATATAAAAAATATATTTTTAATTTCTGTTATTCTTCCTACAAATAACAATACTGGTATATTTTCATCTAAATCATATAATTTATTAACCATTTTAATATTTTTTTCTTTTTCTTTTAGTGGCATTAAATCGGTACCATTATAAATCACAATAGAGTTTCCTTTATAACCATAATCTTGGAATACTTTAATCATTGCGTGATTAACCGCTATAGAATTATCACAAGAATTATAAATTCTAATAATTCTTTTTATAATCTTTTTTACAATAAAATCATTGTTAATAAGCTTTTTTATCTCAAAATCAAATCTTGTATGCATTGTGGAAATGCAAGGTATGTTTAATTCTTTAGCAAGTTTTAATCCTAAACAGCCTATTGTAAAAGGTGAATGAATATGTATTATGTCAAAACCTTCTCTTAATAAACTTTTATATTCTCTTGAAAACCTAGTTTTTATTTCAGCAACTCTATATTCACTGAATGGTATAGGTAAACTATTAATTCTTATTATCTTATATGGTCTATTATAATCTTCATCATATGAAGATGTATGTGGAACAACAACAGTCACATCATTAAATTTAGCTAACATTTTAGCTAAATTATCTATTACCATTACAACGCCATCTATTGTTGGATAAAAATTATCCATAAATATTCCAATTTTTAATCTCTTTTTATTTTCCATATTATAATTATATTATAAATTATTTTAAAATAGATAATTTAAAAAATAGCTTTACAAAAAAATTCTCGAGTAATCGAGAATTTTTTTTACTACTTATTTGATTTCGATTTGTTTTACTTCTTCTGATTTCTTTTCTTCTTCTTTTTTAGGAATTTCTATTTTTAAAATACCATTCTTAAATTCAGCATTGATATCTTCTTCTTTTATTTCTTCACCTACATAAAAACTTCTAGAACATTCACCAAAGAATCTTTCTTGACGAACTACTCTTTCATCATCACTCTTATTTTCTTTTTCAGTTTTAGCAGAAACTTCAAGATAACCATCTTTTAGAGACAAACTAATATTTTCTTTTTCAAAACCTGGTAGATCAATATCAATTAGATATTTATCTTTCTTTTCTCTTATATCAGTTTTCATTAAACTAGGTTGTTTTCTTGAGAAGAAGTCATCATCAAAGAAATCATCAAACAAATCAAATCTTTTTCTTGGTACTAACATCATATATATCATCACCCTTTCATAATGTGTTATCAATGAATGGTAGCACATAAATATAATTTTAATACCATAATAAGAATTTCTTATTACATATAAATAATATCACTTATTTTAGCACTTGTCAATAACGAGTGCTAAAATTGTGTTAAAAAATAAGAAGCATTATCGCTTCTTATTAGATTTCATTAATTGTTTTTTTTCTAATCACTATCTGATATGCTATAAATGCCACAACTATGATAAAAAATACTCCACCAACTTCAAATAATCCTGTTTTTGAGTTTTTTATAACATAGACGACCTTAACATGATGATCTTTATTCATCTCAATTTGAAGTTTATCTTTTTCTATTTTCTCTCCTAATTCCACTTTAACGCCATCTATTTCTATATAAGATAATTCATATCCACTTTCTGGTTGATAAGCGACTATTGCAGTATCTCCATATTCATATACTGTTACTGTACCTTCTTTAGGATCAATAGTTCCGTGTACTACTTCTGTTGTTAATTTATATTTTTCAGTAACGCTTGTACTAGATAGAAAAATTGCTCCATGTCCATTCCAAGTATTTTCTCCTTCAAGAAATGAAGTTAATACAGGGTCACTAAATTGGAAAGTTCTTGTTATATATGTTCCCTTAAATTCCTCAGTAAAAGCATACGCAGTGCTTTGAAGGTTATCTTTATAAATTCTGCTATCATCTGGATCTATTCCTGAATTTTGATCAAAAATATATATTCCTGTTTCTAATTCAGCATATTTTAATTGATTTGCAACTTCTTTTTCAGTGCAAGGACTTTTCTTAGTACATTTCATACCATGGTCAACGTAATATATTTGCTCATTTGATCCATCATCATTAATTAATACACCTTGGTTTTGGTCAATATCCCAATAAGATGTATTTCCCATAACCTCTACAGGATCACCAGTTTCAGAATTTAAAAATTCAAATTTAACTGTTACCCATTTTACACCAATCGCTGACACTCCTATTTGATCGTTTCTAAATAAAATAGCTGGTTCTGACACTCTATATGCACTATCTGCGTCTATCTCTTCAAGATCAACAATAGAAACTTTTACATCAATTAGTGTATCACCGTATTTTCCAACTCTTCTATATGTAGCAGTGTAATTGTTTTTTGCTCCATTTGCTAATGAAACTGTACCATGATTTTTTAAACCATTTTCATCCCATCTATTTTTAGGCTGTATTACATCACCTTGATCATTAACGATTCCAGCATTCCACTCTGTCCTAGCATCTGAAACGCTTTTATTTCCAACTGTTGTAACTTCACCATCATATGCAATATCATAATTACAAGACTCACCCAATTTACAACCAAGAGCTAACTTATATACAAGGTTACCTAATTCATCTTTTGTTAAACCTTCGGATCCATCTACTTTTTTAAAACTAGAATCCATTACGCTTTTAAATTTTGTAGTATCATTTCTCGTTCCAACTATTAAATTTGTTATAGTTTCAGCATGAACAATATTAACAGTTAAAGTCAATAATAAACCGAATAATAATAATTTTAATTTTTTCATTTTTTATCTCCTCTACTTTATATATAAATATTATTATATTTTTTAATTAAAGTCAATAAATGTAATAAAAAGTAAAGAATGTTTAAACTCTTTACTTTCTTATAGTATACTTTGTTCCCTCTCTTGTATCTAATAATTCAACACCATTTTCCAATAATTCTTCTCTTATTTGATCAGCAAGAGCATAATTCTTATTTTTCTTAGCTTCATTTCTTTGTTCAATTCTTTCTAAAATAAAGGCTTCTAATTTAACATCTATATTTTGTTCTTTTTTAAATAAATCTAAGCATAGTACTTTATCAAATTCCTTTAATAGGTATATCTTTGTTGTGTTATTTAAATTAGATTTAATTACATCTAATAATGTTGTTATCATCATTGCAGTATTCAAATCATTTTCAATACATTCTTTAAATTTTTTATTATACTCGCTTGCTGCTTCTTCATCTAACTTTCCATCTTCTTTTAAGTTATTAACTTTATTTAATATTTTATTGTATAAAGTTTGAGAAGAATTTAAAGCATCAAAAGAAAACACCAATTCTTTTCTATAAGAAGACTGTAAACACATTAATTTGTAGCTTAATGGATTATAAACTAGTTTTTTTAAATCATTTATCGTAACAAAAGATCCATCACTTTTACTCATTTTCCCGTTTTTCAAATTTAAATGTAAAACATGAAACCAATAATTACACCATTTATGTCCAATAAAACTTTCAGATTGAGCTATTTCATTTGTATGATGCGGAAATTTATTATCAATACCTCCACAATGGATATCTAAATACTCACCTAAATACTTATAACTTATTCCTGAACATTCAATGTGCCATCCAGGATATCCTTCACCCCAAGGACTATTCCATTTTAATGCTTGGTTTTCAAATTTTGATTTGGTAAACCATAAAGCAAAATCTCCAGGATTTCTTTTGTTTTCATCATCACTAACACTATCTCTTACACCAACCATCATTTCTTCAGACTCTTGGTTAGAAAATACATTATATTTTTTTAACTTACTAATATCAAAGTAAATATTACCACCACTTTGATAAGCATATTCTTTTTCTAATAATTTTTTTATTATTTCAATGTAAGTATCTATACAAGAAGTAGCCGGTATAACAGTATCGGGCCATTTTAAATTCAGATCATCAAACCCATCTTTAAACGCTTTAGTATAAAATGCTGCGATATCAAGAATGCCTTTATTCTCTTCTTTTGCTTTTTCAAGCATTTTATCTTTACCAGCATCACTATCTCCAGTTAAATGACCAATATCAGTTATGTTCATTACTCTATTAACTTTATATCCTATGTATTCCAAAGATTTCTCTAATATATCTTCAAATATATAGCTTCTATAATTACCTAAATGTGCATAATCATAAACAGTAGGACCACATGTATACATTTTTACAACACCAGGTTTATTAGTAATAAAATCTTCTACTTTTCTTGTTAAACTATTATATAATTTCATATAAATCATCCCCGAATTACCATAATTTTAGCATATTGAACGTTAAATATCAATTTACTTAATTTTATTCTTTTAAATATTTTTTTAAAACAAGAAAGCCTAATAGGCTTTCTTTTCATTAGTATATTCCAAAACAGTTTTAAATGTTTTTAATAAAGCAAAAGAAATTAATACTCCCCCAATAATATCACTAAACCAATGAACTCCAGATATTA
Organism: uncultured Bacilli bacterium; assembly: GCA_905235065.1. Lineage (GTDB taxonomy): Bacteria > Bacillota_I > Bacilli_A > RF39 > UBA660 > CAJOJR01. Next base: position 1,597 of record CAJOJR010000026.1, on the reverse strand, counting down.
ACCTTCCCAAAAGTATTGATATCATTAATATTGTCGAAATAATATTACCATATTTAGCAATCTTTTTATCCTTGAATAAATATTTATTAACTATTAAAGAACTACCACATATACACAACGCTAATAAAGTATGAGAAGAGGGATATGACGCCTCTAAAACCCCGTCGATTAATACTGGTCTATAATTAATAACAACCTTTTCAAAGAATATATATATTCCTATTACGATAATATAAAATACACCAAGCACTAATATTTCTTTATCAATCTTTAATATGCTTTTCCTTTCATATAATTCAATTATTCCTAATAATGAATAATTAAAAGCCACTAATAGTGCTAAATAACCTAAATATTCAGTTAATTTATATAAAGACATATGCACACCTATTAAATTTGATATCGTTTTATTAATTGTTGCAAAACCAACACTTGATCCGTTAGGCCCTATTACTTGTACATCAACATTTTTAACTAATAATGTATATGCAATTGCTACTAACATTAAAATAACACTAATTATTACATTTTTTTTCTTCATAAATTCTCCTTACTTCTATTTACATATTAATTCTATTACAAAAATATAATTTTCTCAATTAATTTTTCTATTCAACCGCCACAATATAAAGCTAATTGCATAAGTTATTATAAATATAATTGGAATAACTATAACTGAAGTCCACACACCATTTTGAACAAACCGGTAAAAGTCATAAGTAGGAGAAACCTTAAAGTTTTCCATATGAATTAGCACATTTATTAAATAATATATACCATATATAAATGTCGGTATTAATCCAATAAATGTATACTTAAACTTTAATTTATTCGTTTTTTCAAAAAACATAAAAGTTATCATACTTAAAATTGGTATTATTAAATGAAAAAATAAATTACTATTCATAATCATAGGTAATACCTTCCAATTAGTTATTGGTACGAAATATCCAAATACCGCAAAAAAAGTAAGGGATACTGCAACTGTAGACATTAATTTTAAAATATATAACCTTGTTGAAATTAACTTTATATTACCATTTAACAACTTTATTTCACAAATCATAAATACTAACGAAACAACACCCATTAATATATTTGAATCGACTGTAAAAAATTTAAACATTCCAAGTTTAGTAGTCTCTAAAATCGGTTCTGCTCCATGCATAAATTTAAATCCAGTAAACATTATAATAGTTGCTAAAATAACTAATAAAAATATAATTCCATTTAATATAATTGATGTTTTTAAATTTCTTTTCATATAGCCTCTTTTAAAATAACTTGTAATATATACAAGTTATTTTTCTTCAAATTCTTTATTAAGATCTTCTTTTAACAACGTTGGGTGTGCAAATAAATATTCAATAGATTTCATAGCTTTACAAAATAAGAAACCATCAGATATTCTTTCATCAACTGTAAGACCTATTTCCATAAAATGTTTGCCATTTTCTTCTCTTACTTCACCAAAAGTAATTAGTCCTGAAGAAGTACCTAAATTAATTAAATTGTGATAAATAGCGCCAGTTTTAAATGTACCTATATTTGATACTATGCAACTACTATAATATATATTTTCATCTGCAATTGATCC
>CAJOJR010000025.1 GCA_905235065.1 uncultured Bacilli bacterium | reverse complement strand
GATTATATACCAGTAACAAGAAATAGTGATTCGTCTGTTGGACTTTATGACAGAGTTACAGATACATTTACTGCGATAAGTGGTGCAGTAGCACATTAAATTATAAAAGGAGGTAAGAAAAAATGAAAAACAAAAGAGGTTTTGTATTATTGGAAACGATTGTTGTTTTAATAGTCGCTGTTGTCTCTATGTTAGGATTATTTCTTACATATTCTTTTGTATTTAAAAATTTAAATCAAGGTAAATATTATGATAATATAAATGATGTATATAAATTAAATATATTTTATAAAATTATGAAAGAAAAAGGATTTCCAAATGATGAACTATTGATAATTAATAATGACAATTGTGAAGAATATTTTGATAATAATTGTCAAGATTTAAATACAAATTTAAATATGAATTATTTTATATACACAAATAAAAATTTGAATACTATATTGAATACTCAAAATGAAAATTTACAGAATACCGATATTAATTATATGAATAAATTAGAGAGTAATTATTCATATTTAATAGGTGCCTATAAAATAAATGACGATGAAAACTATTATTATGTTTCTTTGAAAGTGGGTGAACTACAATGAAAAAGGGATTCACATTAATTGAATTGTTAGTATCACTTGTAATAATTTCTGTAACTATGGTCTTTATAAGTGCATTTGTATTAAATTTAAAAGATGAAAAAGGTAAAATTATAACTGATATACCTCAAATGGTAAATCAAGCGGCAATCTCAAAAGAATTAAATTCTGATGCTAATAAATACGGAATAAGAAATATTATTAAGGAATCAAACACAAAATGTATAGTAAAATATAATAATGGATTGATAAGAACAATTGAAATTAATAATAATACAATAAAATATACTGAAGAAGATAGTGTCATTTTTGTAAAGACACTTAATGCTGGGACATTTAGTGGAATTGATTTTGATAGTTCTAATGAAGAATATTATACGGTTTACACAAATGGTAAAAAATTATATAAATATGTAATTAATGTATCTTCTGGAGAGAATATAGAAGTATATTATTATGGAGATTAAAGATAATTATTAAATTATCTTTTTTTAATTGAAGTTATTTGTTATTTGATATAAAATAACTATAGAGGTTTATATGGAAAATAATGCTACGCTTTTACCAGCAGATATTTATCAAGTTATAGATAAGAGTTTATTAAATGAGTCTGATAAACTTGTTTTATCCATGCTTTATATGCCTATAATAGGTAATACAGCTATATCTTTATATTTGTCTTTGCACAACGAGTTAAAAGCTAATAGTTATATTTCTGTTGAACTTTCTCATCATCATTTAACAACAAATTTAGGAATAAATTTAAAAGAGTTAAAAGAAGCTCGAATGAAATTGGAAGGAATAGGCCTTTTAAAAACATATTATATGGAAGGGAGTATTAATTCGTATATTTATGAATTATATAGTCCTATAAGTGCAAACGAGTTTTTTAATCATCCGATATTTAATATAGTATTATATAATAATTTGGGTAAAGAAGAATATGATAGAGTTTTAAACTATTTTAAAATGCCTTCAATAAATTTAAAAGGTTACACAGATATTACTTCTCCTTTTGATATGACATTTAAAAGTAAAAATTATACTAATTATGAAATTGAAAATGAAGAAACAGTTAAAAAAGAAAAATCTAAATTAAATTATTTTTATGATTTTGATTTTGATTTATTGATATCATCAATGCCTAAAAACTTATTTAATATTAAGACTCTAAATAAAGTTAATAAAGAATTAATAAGGGATCTAGCATTCATTTATGAATTAGATCCATATTCTATGAGTGAAATTGTTAAAGTTTCTTTAAGTGAGACAGGTATGATTAATAAGGAAGAATTGAGAAAAAATGTTAGGAAATATTATCAATATAATAATTCTAATAAACTTCCAAGTTTAATATTTAAATCTCAACCAGATTATTTAATGAGCCCAAAGGGAGATAATTCTCCTAGAGGAAAAATGATTAAAGTTTTTGAGACAATCTCACCATATAAGTTTTTAAAATCAAAAAATAATGGTGTCAAACCAAGTGAAAGAGATATGAAAATATTGGAAAGTCTATTGGTTGATTTCAAATTAAATCCAGCAGTGGTAAATGTTTTAACAGATTATGTGCTAAGAATTAATAATAAAAAATTAACTAAAAATTATATTGAAACCATTGCATCTCAATGGAAAAGATTATCAATTGAAACTGCAAGTGAGGCTATGGAACAGGCTGAAAAAGAATATAAAAAATACAAAAAAACTAATAATACAAAAGAAGTTGCTAAGAAAAAAGATATTTTACCTTCTTGGTTTAATAAAGAGATTAAAAAAGAAGAATTAACTGATGAAGAGAAAAAAGAATTTGAAGATTTAGTAAAGGAGTTTAAATAATGGAAAATATAGTTAAAGTTAGTAAAAATATTATTTCTTCAAATATAAAATCAAAAGCATTGAAACAAGAATTTATGAAGGCTTTGGAAGATCAAAATTTTGTAAAAGTAATTAATAGATTAGATGTTGAAGAGCCAATATTAATTAACAATACTTCTAAAATTCAAAATACTGTTTTGGAGCTTAAAAATTGTAAGACTTGTAAAGGTCTTCATATGTGTAAGAATAATTTATGTGGTTATGTAAGCTATCCAGTAAAAGAAGGAGAGGGGATAATGTTTGATTATGTACCATGTAAATATCAAAAAGAATTGTTAAAGGAAAAAACAAATGTAACTTATTTTGAAGTGCCTAAATTTATTAAAGAAGCAAGAATGAGTGATATAATCCCAGAAAAAGAAAGATTAACTATTATTAAATATATGAAAGATTTTATAAATAAATTTGATACTGATAAAAGAATAAAAGGATTATATTTATGTGGTTCTTTTGGGAGTGGAAAATCATATTTAATTAGTGCTTTAATAAATGAAATATCTAAGAAAGGATATAATTCAATAATACTTTATTATCCTAATTTACTTAGTAATCTGAAGGCATCATTTAACACAGAAGACTTTGATATAAAACTTGATAGTATAATGAGAAGTGATTTATTACTTATTGATGATATTGGTGCTGAAAATAATACTGCTTGGTCAAGAGATGAAATATTAGGTACAGTTTTACAATATAGAATGGATAATGATTTATCAACATTCTTCACTTCAAATTTAAATTTAGAAGAACTTGAGGAACACTTAAAGATAACTAATAATGGTGCTGATAGCGTTAAAGCAAAAAGAATAATAGAAAGAATAAAACAATTAACTACATATATGGAATTAATAAGCGAAAATAAAAGAAAGTAAGAAGGGTGTGTTCCATGAGAAAAATTATAAATATAATTGTAGTATTTTTTATAGCAATTATTATTTTGCCAAACGAATTGTTTGCATTAACAGAGCAAGAAGCAAGAGATGTTCTTGTAAACAATGCATATTTTGTTTATAACAATAAGAGAGATACAATCATATATAAAAATCCTGATGAATATAGTGATAATTTTTTTGAAGGATATTTTAATGAGAATCAAAAATATGCATTTGATTGTAACGGCTTTGTATCTTTTGTTGTTTTTAATGCCTTTCACGCGAATGTTCCAGGAGACGTTTTTAATGGTAGTAAGAATCGGGTGGCTGCTAATGCTCAAAATGGGTGGTCTTCACATAGTAAATATTTTAAAGGTAGTTCATATTATCTTAAAAAAGGTGAAACAGTATTAGAAGCCTCTAAAAGGTATGATATATCATCGAAACTTACTCCAGGAGATTTGATTGCTATTGTGGGGTATAAAGATGATCACTATGAGAATCAGACTCTATCAAAAAGATTTACTCATATAATGATTTATGTAGGAGATAATAAATATATTCATAATGGAAGTTCTGGTGTAGCGATAGATAATCTTTCTAATATTTCTTTTTCTGATAAAGTTGGATCAGAGTTTTCGGCTAAAGGAGATAGTAGAACAGTGCATGGATCTATTACAATATTTAAGCTTACAAACACTTCAAATTTGCCATCTAAAGCGCTTGAAAATATACGCTATCCTAATGGCCTAGGGAATTATGAATTCTATAATATTGATGGAAGTAAAATTTCAACTAATACTGATATTGAATCAGGAAATGTAGAAATTGGTAGTGGTTCATCAACGTTTCCAATTAAAAACATAGATTATAATAAGGAATTCAAAAAGGTTGTCCATTTATTTGGAATTGTTATATATGTTTTACGAATGGTTGTACCAGTAACTTTACTTATATTTGGTATAATCGATTTAATAAAAGTAATAACAACTGGAGGTGGCTCTGATGAAATGAAAAAACACGTTAAACGTTTAGCAGAAAAATTTGTACTAGCTTTAGTTATATTTATACTTCCAACAATAATACTACTATTTTTGAAAATAACAAATAATACTGATATATGGGATGGTAATGTTAAATGCTTGTTAAAAGTATCTGAGTGTAGTGTTAAATTATGGGAAGATGAATAGCAAAATATAAAAGTAGGCAAAATATTGACTACTTTTTATATTTTTAGTATAATATATCTTCCTGAGGGGGGAATGGAAATGATTTTAAGTTTATATTTACTATCAATTGTGTATACTAATTCTATGGGATTGATTATCATTTCAAAATGTAATCCTTTCATAAATAAAGAAATAGAGAATAAAGGTTATTTATTAAAAGAAAAAGAAGATAAAGAATTCTTACAATATATAATAAAAAATTGTTTGTTATTCTTGATACCGGGATATTTTTTAAAAAAAGCATTAACTTTAGCAAATAAAGATGCTGATATAGATAGTTTAATAGATGAAAAATTAAAAAAGAATGAAATCGTAACGATAAATAAGGACGAAACCACTTTTGATAGTATTTTTAAAAGAGATAATGAAAAGTTGTCTATTGGAAAATATGATAAAGTAATTCCATATAAAGCAACTTCGCTCGAGGAAAGTATGTATACAAAAGAAAGATATTCAAATAGTGAAGATGTTGATATGGATTTTTGGGAAGAAGAGGAAAAAGATTTAAAACCTTATTTGGAAGAAGAGACTATTGAAGAAAAGCAAGTGATTAAAAAAGAACCCATGCAAGAATACTTATCTTCAATTAGTGAAGAAGAATTAGAAAGCATGGCTAAACAACTAGAATTAATTCGTAAATTAAAAAAAGATTCTGAAATGTTATTAAATAATAAATCTGCATAATTGAAATTAAAATAATTATGTGTTATTATGTTTAAGTAAAGTGTTGAAGAGGACAAGATTATTAAAGAAGTTTTATAGAGAGTTAGTGGTTGGTGTAAACTAATAAATGGGTTTAATAATTACTACCTTGGAACGGAGCTAATACCTCCCGGTTAAAACCGTTATATTAAAAGAGCGAAATCTTAGGATGGTACCGTGTTTGTTAAGCACTCCTTATGGAAGTGCTTTTTATTTTGTGAGGAGGTAATAAATGTTGTTAGAAAAATATTTTACAGAGCCCGAGATAAAAAAATTAAAATTAGAATTAAAGAAAAGAGGAATGATGAAATGAAAAATATTAAGGAAGATGAAAAGTTAAGCGTTTTAAACCATAGCTGTGCTCATTTACTTGCGCAAGCAGTAAAACATTTATATCCAGAAGCAAAATTTTGGGTAGGACCAGTAGTAGAAGATGGATTCTATTACGATATTGATTTAGGAGATAAAAGTATTACTGAAGAAGATTTACCATTAATAGAAAAAGAAATGAAAAAAATAAGTAAAGATGGTAAAAGAATAGTAAGACATGAACTAAGTAAAGAAGAAGCATTAGACATGTTTAAAGATGATCCATATAAAATAGATTTAATATCTAGAATGGATGAAAATGATACAGTTATTAGTTGCTATACTCAAGGAGATTTTACTGACCTTTGCAGAGGACCACATGTTGATACAGTAAAAGAAATTAAATACTTTAAACTATTAAAATTTAGTGGGGCTTATTGGAAAGGTGATGCTAAAAATAAGATGCTTCAAAGAATATATGGAGTATGTTTTGAAACAGAAGAAGAATTGAATGAGCATCTAGCATTTTTAGAAGAAGCTAAAGAAAGAGATCACAGAAAAATTGGAAAGGAGCAAGAATTGTTTTGTACTAATGATTTAGTTGGTCCTGGTATGCCTTTATGGTTACCTAATGGAGCAACTATTAAAAGAGTACTAGAAAGATATATCCAAGATAAAGAAATCAGTTTAGGATACGATCATGTCTATACCCCAGCAATAGGTACAGTAAATCTATATAAAACATCTGGTCATTGGGATCACTATAAAGAAAACATGTTTCCAGTAATGAAAATGGATGATGAAGAATTAGTGTTAAGACCAATGAATTGTCCACATCACATGCTTGTATATAAAAACTCAATGCATTCTTATAAAGATTTACCTATACGTATTGGTGAACTTGCACACGATTATAGGTATGAGGCAAGTGGTGCAGTATGCGGTCTTGAAAGAGTAAGATGCATGTGTATGAATGATGCTCATATATTTGTCACTCCAGAACAAATTGAAAAAGAATTTTCTAATGTTGTTGAATTAATTTTAAGTGTTTATAAAGACTTTGATATTAATGATTATTCATTTAGACTATCATTAAGAGATCCGGAAGATAAAGAAAAGTATTTTCCAGATGATGATATGTGGAATATGGCAGAAGATAAACTTAGAAAGGTATTAAATGATTTAAAAATTGATTATCATGAAGATATAGGTGAAGCTGCTTTCTATGGACCAAAATTAGATGTTCAAGTTAAAAGTGCAATTGGTCATGAATTCACATTATCAACTTGCCAATTGGATTTCTTATTACCAAAGCGTTTTGAATTAACTTATGTAGACTCTGATGGATCAAAGAAAACACCCGTTGTTATACATAGAGCTATTACTTCAACATCTGAAAGATTTGTTTCATATTTAATTGAAAGATATAAAGGTGCTTTTCCATTATGGCTATCTCCACTTCAAGTTAATATAATCCCTGTTAATAATGAGTATCATTTAGAATACGCTAATTGTATAAAAAAAGAATTAGAATCTCATAATATTAGAGTAAGTGTTGATGATAGAGAAGAAAAACTAGGTTATAAGATGAGAGAATCAGTTATAAAGAAAACTCCATATACATTAATACTTGGAGACAAAGAGAAAGATACTAATACTATTAGTTATCGTTTAAGAGGTACTGAATCTACTGAAAATATAACTATAGAAGACTTTATCAACAGATTAGAAAATGAAGTAAAAGAAAAAACTATATTCTAATAGGGAGATGAAAAACTTGACAAAAACCTCAAAATGTTGTATAATTATACCACTAATCTTAAAGGGGGTTTGTTTAAGATGAGAAATAGATTTTTATTAGATTATTTGGATGAAAATTATTATAAGAAATTAGAAAGAAGTTTAAAAAAATACAACATGATGGCTTATAAGAAATTAGTTTTTGATTTTTATCCTAAATTAAGAGTGGGTGAATTTGTTGGTGAACTTATTTCAATTAACAAGCATGATCAAACTGAAACTTATGAATTAAAGTTACCTACAGATAATCTATTTGTTAAAGTTTATGGAGAAGTTAAATTAAATTATACTGTATATAAAAATCAAAATACAGTTATGCTAAATTCACTTGAACCAAAAGAAATTTTAATGGATGGACATAAAACAGAGTTAACCGCTTATAAAGGAATAATGATTTCAAAGGCTAATGCTCAAAAAGAAATGTTCAAGATTGACTTAATTAGTAGATTAGAAGGAAATAAATAATTTCCTTCTTTTTTTCATAAAAATCTTGTAATTTTATTTTGATTATGGTATATTATTTTAGCGATGGACCTTTAGCTCAGTTGGTTAGAGCATCCGGCTCATAACCGGGCGGTCGCAGGTTCGAGTCCTGCAAGGTCCACCACTTATTTGCAGGTGTGGCGAAATTGGCAGACGCACTAGACTTAGGATCTAGCGGGGTAACCCATGGGGGTTCAAGTCCCTTCACCTGCACCACATTTTATAAAATTTAAACTAACGAATGTTAGTTTTTTTGTTGAATAAAAAAACTAAAACTAATAATATGAATAAAAATAAATTTAATAAAAACCTAATGAAGTTTATAAGGAATTCTACATGTTCATTTACTTGTGTTGAAGAAATAAAGAAAGTTTTAAATGAAAATGGATATATTGAATTATTCGAATCAAATATTGATGATATTAAAACTAATAAATTTTATATTACTAGAAATGATGCGAGTATAATTGCAGTAGAGATTCCAAATGTCAAAAGTGATTCATTTATGATAGTGACAACTCATACAGATACCCCGGCATTATTATTAAAACCAAATTGTGCTTATACAAAAGAAAATTATTTAAAAATAAACGCTATGCCTTATGGTGGGTTATTAGACTTTGGATGGATAGACCATCCATTATCTTTATCGGGTAGGGTAATTACAAAAGAAGAAAATATTTTAAAATCTAAAATAATTGATTTTAAAAAATCTATGTTAATTATACCAAGTGTAGCGATTCATCAAAAAAGTGATTCAAACACTAAATTAAAATTAGATGAACAAATAGATTTGCAACCTATAATTTGTTTATCAAATAATATAAATGTTTTTGATAAAATTTTAGAAAATGAAATAAATAATAAAGTGATAGATTATGATTTATATGCTTATAATAATCAAGAACCAATTTTGATTGGTAAAAGCAAAGAAATATTAATATCACCAAGAATTGATAATTTAACGAGTGTGTATTCTGGATTAGTAAGTTTTATTGAATCAAAGTCAACAACAATTAAAATTTTTTGTGGATTTGATAATGAGGAAATAGGTAGTTTAACTGAAGAAGGAGCAGATAGTAATTTTTTGCTTAATATATTAAAAAAAATATCAGCTAAGTTAGATTTTGATCTTTCTTCTTCTTTACAAAAATCTTTTATAATAAATTCAGATAATACACATGCGGTTCATCCAAATCACAGTGAGTATGCAGACGAGAGTGGCAAAGCATATTTGAATAATGGAGTTGCTATTGTAAGAGAGGCGGGGACTTCTACTAATTCAATATCATCTTCAATCATTAAAACAATATGTAACAAAAATAAAATTAAATATCAAGATTCAACAGCTAGAAATGACATAACCGGTGGTTCAACATTGAGCGGTATAAATTTAAGGCATGTAAGTATATTATCAATAGATATTGGAATACCTCAATTATCTATGCATTCGTCAATTGAAACATGCAGTATAAATGATGTTTATGAACTATATAAACTTATGTATCATTTTTATAAAACCAAAATAATAAAAGAGAAAGGAAACATTATCTTAAAATAATACTTTTTTTACACACTTTACACAAAGTGTAAATTTACAAAAAAAGTATTGAAATTTGTAAAGTGGTGGAGTATTCTTATAATAGAAAGAGGTGTGAAGATAATGAAAAAATTATCAAAATTAATTTTTATATCTTTGTTATTCATGGTTGGTTTAATAAGTGTTGATGCTAAACCATTTAAAATTGGTGAAGTTGAATATGATACTTTAAAGGATGCTGTTGCTGCAGTACCAACTGATAATACAAAGACAACTATTGTTATGACAGAAGATGTGGAGCAAGCTCCTGGTGTTCAAGTTGTTGATGGCATGAACATTGTTATTGACTTTGGAGGACATACTTATGAAACTTGGGAACCAATGGTTGGTTCTTCAGGAACTCAAACTCAATCATTCCAATTATTAAAAGGTTCAACAGTTTATATGAAAAATGGTACTTTAATTGCAAGTACACATCCAAATTCAAAAATGTTTATTCAAAATTATTCTGATTTAACATTGGAAAACATTACAATTGATGCGAGTGCAAATACTTACGGATCTTTTTATGCGATTAGTTCAAATTTTGGCGAAGTTAATATTATAGGAAATACTACAATAAAAGTTAATGAAAGTACAAGTGCTAGAGCATTTGATATGTGTTGGGCCCCATTGATTGGTACGGGTACTCCATATGCCGGTGGTACTCAAATTACAGTTGATACAACTGGTACAATGAATGGTATTATTGAACTTGACGTTTGGGGTACTTTCTCAAATGAAAATGGAATTAAGAGTACGTTAAAAATAAAGAATCTTAAATTTAATGGTGGATGGTCAATTGATTCAAGACTAGCGAGTCAATTATCAATTGAAGGGGGTACATTTAATAGTTCAGTTGATGACTATGTAGCTAATAATCATACTGAATATACTACGGATAATAAAACTTTTGACGTTTTACCAACTGGAAGTATTAAATTAAACTCAGATGAAATATTTGTTTTAAAAGGTAAAACTTATACAATTGATGCTGATATTACTGAGGGTTATGAAAAATATGTGACTTATGAAATTATAAATGAAGAAGTAGCCACTGTTGAGAATGGCGTTATTACTTCTAAAGCTTTAGGTAATACTACTTTAAGAGTTAATCTTGGAAAATCAAGCGATACTGCTGCAGTTACAGTATTTGATGTTAAACCTGCTGAAAGTGAAAATACCGCAGAAGAAGAATTAAATGAAGGTGCAAATGACATAACTGCTGCTTTAATTCAAAATGCATTATCTGAAGAGACAGTTGAAGGAATGGATGCAGAAACAATTGAAAATGTTAAAACAGCAGTTGTAGCTGGCAAGACAGTTGAAACTAATGTTACAGTTGAAGAGGTTAAAAAAGATGATTTAGAATTAGAAACAATTAAAACAATTGAAGATGTTGCTAAAACAGCTAAAGGTGAAATTGCTGGGTATTTAAATATAGATGTATTATTACAAACTGGAGATGAGGAATTAGGAAAAGTAACTAAATTACCTGAAGCAATTAAAATAACAGTTGATGTTGATAAATCATTAGGAATAGTTCCTGCTAATACAACAAGAAAATATTTTGTAGTAAGATTGCATGAAGGTGAAGATCCTGAATTAATAGAAGCAGAATATAAAGATGGTAAATTATCATTTGAAACTGATAGATTTTCACAATATGCTTATGGATACACAAATACAAAAACAGAAGATGCTAATATTCCAAAAACTGGTGATAATATAGCGCTATATATGGTTTTATTAGTAACTTCATGTTTGGGAATTGCTGGTACAATTGCTTTGAGTAAAAGAAGACTTGTAAGAATTACAAAATAAATAATAAAGCTAGCAGTCACTGCTAGCTTTTATCATATAAGGGGTATAATATGAGTGAAAAGAAAATTAGTAAATTTATTATAATTCCTATTTTATTACTATTTATTTCTGTCTTTATTTATTCAATATACAATATAGTTATTTGGTATATTGATGGGAAGAATAACGATAAAATAATTGAGGAAACAAATAGTTTGATTTTAGAAGATGAAGAAGAAATTATAGATGAAAATACTGTAAATAATATAAATTTAAATCTATTAAGAGAAAAAAATAATGAAGTAGTAGGATTTATAAAAGTAAATGGTACTCAAATAGAGTATTCCGTTGTAAAACATAATAATAATTCATACTATCTCACACATAGTTTTGATAAGAGTTATAATAAATATGGTTGGATATTTGCACATTATGCTAATAAATTTGATGGCACAGATAAAAATATTACTTTATTTGGCCATAATATGAGAAATGGTAGTATGTTTGGATCATTAAAGAATGTACTTACTCCAGAATGGCAGTTAAATGAAGATAACTTAAGAATAATATTTATAACTCAAGAGGGTAAATATATTTATCAAGTGTTTTCAACGTATAAAGTGTTAAAAGAAGAGTATTTTGCAACTCCATCATTTAAAAATGATAAAGAATTTTTAGATTTTATAAATACTATCAAATCTAGAAGTACTAGAAATTATGGCATTGAAGTTTTAGAAGATGATCAAATATTAACCCTGTCTACATGTGATAAAAACAATAATTATAGAGTTGTTCTACATGCTAAGAAAGCATATGAAATTGAATAATTAATTGGAGGTGAAAATATGAAAGGAAAAGTAATTTTTAGAGTTATTTCAACTATATTTTGGATAATTTGTGCAATTATTGTTTGCATGACTGTTACCGATTATTTAATGGTAAAGAATAAGAAAGAACCAATATTTTGCTTATCGCACGAAGTAATAGAGAATAGTGATGGTAATACAAATATATGCAATGGTATACTATACAAATATTATGATACAGTGGGAGATGGATATGTTAGTAAAAAATTCATTCCTATATGGTCGAAATTAGATGATACTCATGAGTAAGTTCATAAAAATAATATTATTATCATTGATTCTAATATCTTTTTCATCTTGTAAGAAAGGTAATTTTGATGAGAAAAAGAATACTTCTGCAGATGATGTTGAATATCCAACATTTACCATTACAGAATATATTGAAATGGATAAATATGAAATAAGTAAAAGAATTGATGGTGTTGAATACAAATATACATATTTTTTTAAAGATGACATGTGTGTAAATGCAAAAGAAGAATTAAAATTCAATTCAGAAGAAAGCGCAAAAGCATTCTATGAATATAAAAAGACAAGCGAAGAATATATTGATATAAATAATAAAGGTAATGTTGTAACATATTTTTATAGTCCAGAATATTTTGAATATTTGATGTATCCAAAAGATGTATTAATTGAGTTATTAAATTTAGTCGAAAATGATGAATAATTTATTGACAAAGCAATAAATATAGTGTATATTATATGAGTAATAAAAAAAGAAAGAAGTGTATTCACTCACCTGATCGATTAAATTGATAGGTAAAAAGCTTAATATAATAAGTTTTTAAGTGGATACGTGAGTATTCATTTTTTATTTGAAATTTGGAGGTGTTTAGAATAGCTAAACAAAATGAAGCTCTTATTAATGAGCAAATTAATTTTAAAGAAGTAATAGTAATTGGACCTAATGGTGAAAAGATGGGGTTAAAATCTATTGAAGATGCAAGAACACTTGCTTCTTATGCTGGACTTGATCTAGTTTTAATGACTTCCACTCCTCAACCTGTTTGTAAAATTATTGATTACAATAAATACCGTTATGAGAAACGCAAAAAAGAAAAGGATCAAAGAAAGAAACAAATGGCACAGAATCTTGAAATTAAAGAATATAGATTAAGTGTTACTATTGATGTTCATGATTTTGAGACTAAACTTAGAAATGCAACAGCATATTTACAAAAAGGACATAAAGTTAAGGTTACTATTAGATTTAAAGGAAGACAGATAGCACATCCAGAATTAGGAAGAGATGTTATTCTTAAATTTTGTGATAGACTAGAAGGAATAGCTATTAAAGAGAGTGAGCCAAAATTGGAAGGAAGAAGTATGGGGCTTACTTTAGCACCAATTAAATAGAAAGAAGGAGAAATTATGCCAAAACAAAAATCACATGGTGGAATTAGTAAAAAAATCAAAGTAAGAGTAGGTGGAACTACTAAAATAGGAAGACCAGGAGGAAATCATAATACTGGTAAGAAAAATACAAATTTTAATAGAAAAAACAGAAAAGGTACTAGTTTGAGTAAAGGTGACTCAAATAGATACAAGAAAGTTATGTAAGGGGGTAAATAAGTATGACAAGAGTTAAAGGTGGAGTAGTTTCAAAAAATAGAAGAAGAAAAGTTTTAAAACAAGCTAAAGGCTATTTTGGAAGTAAACATAGATTATATAAAACAGCTCAAGAGCAACTTTTCCATTCTGGTGCTTATAGTTACCAAGATAGAAAGAAAAGAAGTGGAGATTTTAGAAAACTTTGGATAGCAAGAATAAATGCTGCTGTTAGAGCAGAAGGAATGAGTTATTCAAGATTCATTAATGGTCTATCTAAAGCTGGTATTTCTATTAACAGAAAAATGTTAAGTGAACTTGCAATTGCTGATCCAGAAGAATTCAAAAAGATTATTAAAATGTCAAAAGATGCTTTAGAAGGTAAAGCAGTAAAAGAAGAAAAAAAAGAAGTAAAACCTTCTGCTAAAAAAGAAACTAAGAAAGAGGCTAAAGATTTATCTTCTTTAACAGTTGCTGAATTAAAAGCACTTGCAAAAGATAAAAAAATTGAAGGTTATACTTCAATGAAAAAAGCAGAATTATTAGAAGCTTTAAAATAAAAAAACGTTGTAAAAACAACGTTTTTTTTATGTTGTTTTACTTGATTTTATCATTATTGAAATGTATAATAATGTTATGATATGAGGATTCTAATATGAGAAGTAATAAATCATCAAAAAATATCAAAATAAATTTAATAGCTATAACACTCCTAATATTAATTACTACAATATTAGGGGTTAGTTATGCTTATTTTAGCGTGGAAGTAATCGGCAACGAAGAAGCATCTTCAATCAGAGTGATAACTGCAAAACTAAGTTTAATATATACGGATTTAGAGATAATGAGTGAAGATGAGTTATATCCTGGATGGAGTCAAACCAAAACTATAACAGTGGAAAATAACGGAACGGTTGCTGTAAATTATGACATATTTTGGAGAGAAATATTAAATGAAGTTACAAACGATGAATTGGTCATAAGGGCAACTTGTACTTCAACAGTTGGAACATGTGAGGATATAACAGAGACTCCAATATCAACTTATGTATCAGAAGAAAGAAATGTATTAATAAAACCTAAAATAAGTATTGACCCTGGAGAAAAACATACATATCAAGTTACAGTAGAATTTAAGGAATTGGGGACTGATCAAGATTATAATCAAGGAAAACGTTTTTATGGGACTCTCAATATTGGAGAGGGTGCTGAAACTCATCCATTATATGATGTAATGAAGACATTAGCAGAAGAAGGAACATATGCAACCACTTACTCAGGCGATTCAAATGATACTTACGGAGTGTTAGGAAATAAAACTATATATTATATAAAACCTAATACAGATGATAGATGAATTATTAGATAAAATAAATGTTAAGCTTGCTGGTTTTTGTTGGCAAATTTTAAGAACAACGGATACCGGTGGAGTAAAATTAATATATAATGGTGATCCAGATCCAACAACTGGATATTGTCAATCTCCAACTACAGAAGCTACTCATAAAGCTTTAGTTGGTAAGCAAGGTTTAGCAAATGTAGTAATGACTGGGGATTTTCAGTATGCCGATACATTCACATATGATTTAAATGCTGGCACATTTACATTAGTTAATCCTACACAAGATAACTATGCAAATAATAAAGGAGTGGTTGGAAAATACACATGTAAATCTTCCGCTACAACATGTTCAACACTGTATTATATTGGTACTACAAATCTAGCAAATTCAACTAACCCATATCAAACTTCTTATACTATAACAACGGTTCAAAACTCAATAATTGGTAAAACTCCATGGAGTACAAATCTTACCTCTCTTGCTTATAATGGATATATGTATGGAGACGCATATGATCATGCTGGTGCTACTGCTCCTACGTCTGGTTCAATAATGGGCAATGATGTATATTGGAACGGAAGTAATTATGAATTAAGAGAATCAGATGGAAGTGTTTCATCGGGGACAGAAAAAAATGCAACACATCACTATACTTGTAATACAACTAGTGCAACGTGTACAGGTGGAACAGTAAGATATTACTACTATAATAACTTATATATATTATTAAAGAATGGAGATAATATTGATACTGCAGTAAATAGAATGCTTACTGCAAATACGCATGAGTCTTTAATGAAAAAGTATTTAGAACTATGGTATAAAAATAATATGACATCATTTACAAATTATTTAGAAAAAAATGCTGTATATTGTTATGATAGAAGAATTATAGACTATGGTGGATTATCAAAAGATGGTGATTTAACCGCATATTTAGAATACACAAATTATGACTATGTATACGATTTGGGTTGTGGAAATGATACGGATAAATTTAGTGTAGGTAATACTAATGCCAAAATAGATTATCCAGTGGGTCTTGCAACTGGTCCTGAAATGTTATTAATAGGGAATTCTACAGTAAGAAATACTGGTCAACTTTATTATCTTTTTTCACCACTTGTATGGTACAATAGAAATGCTTATGGTCGTAACATTACTGCAGTAGGTGATGTTAACAGTTATGGTATTAATGGTTCTGGTGGGGTTAGACCTGTGGTGACTTTAGCAGCTACAAATAATACAGTGACAGGAACAGGAACATTAGAAAATCCATATATAATTAAATAAAATAAAACCTGATTAAAATCAGGTTTTATTTTTCTTTTACAAAATTATTTAAATATTCATTATATGCATTAATTTCTGGTGTGTTGTCAATTCTTTTAAACTCTATGTGTTGTTCTTCCAATATTTTTTTAATAAAATAGTCTGTCAAATAAGGATTTCTCATAAATAATGGCCCTATTGTATATGTTCCATAAAAATTTTTATAAGTATATCCTTCATTTATATCTCCAGGAAAATTTCCACATCCTTTTATTATTTCAAACATAGGTGAATCCACATTATAGATAGTACCACATCTATTTTGAAAACCTATTATTAATTCATCTACTAAATTAGATTTTAATAGTGCCTCTCCAGTTATCCTAAATTTTATTTCTTCTGTATAATTTTCTATATCAATAACTTTTGTATAGTATTTAAATACTTTTAATGTATTTATTTTCTTTTTATTAAAATCTATTATATAGTCACCAAACAATTCAATTGCATTACCTGTAATAAAGAAATACTTATTATTTTCAACTGCTTCTTTTATATCTTTTTTATACTTTTTTAAATCTTTAAGTACTAATAATTGATATTCTTCTGTGCCACTTCCTATATAATATATATCAAATTTATTAAAATCGATTTCATCATTAATAGTTAGAAAAGAAACCTCTACATCTATATTTTGTCTTTCAAAAGCTTTTTTTAAAGCTCTTATATTACCATTTTCACCATATAAATTCATTAAATCATAATATAAATGTGCTATCTTAATCATTGTTATCACCTTTTAATAATTCTCTTAATAGTATGCTTGTATCAAAACAAACAATAGGGTAGATATTACCAAGTGTTTGGGATTCAATAACATCTATTAACTCATCAGTATAATCTTCTACAAGAATACATTTTTCTTTATTAATTCCTGCATATAATAATCTATTTAAAATGTTATATCTAAATTTACCAACAATAACTATTTTATCAATCGTTCTATCTCTTAATTCTTCAAAATCTATATCCCATAGCCATGATAAATCATTTTCAGCATATCTTCTTGAACAATGATTAAATCCAGTAACAATTGTTTTAGTTCCTTTTTCGTGTGATAAATAACCTAAAGATTGTTTATAACTTAGATTGTTTTCACTTTTACTAAGAAGAATATGCCATTTTCTATTATTGTGAGTAAACATTAAAGGATCTTCTACTTGTTTAATATTATTAAAATACTCTAATATTTTTTCTTCCAGGATTCCGATTGAAACACCTAATGCATAACAAGCTAAATATGCATATACTGTATAAAAGAAATTTTTCTTTATTTTAATTTCATTACCATTGATACTAATTTTCTTATTATCTATATCTAAATTATCAGCGTGTACATCTAAAGCTGGTCTATAGAAATCATTGCTAGGGCATCTATATTTACCTAAATGTCCATAATGATAATACTCATATTCTAACTTTTTACCACATATAGGGCAGTAAGAAGCATCTTTATAATTATATTCATAACTTTTAGAATAATCATTTTTATTTATACCATAATATGTATTTAAATTATGTTTATATGCTAGTTTATATATAATTGGATCATCTGCATTTACTATTAAATGAACAGTGTCTTTAACATTCTTTTTCATTTCGTTATAAATATAATCTGGATGAGCGTTTCTAGGAGGTTGGTCTCTTGTTATATTAGTAAGCACATAATGAGTTAAATCAAAGTTTTTAAGTATACTTACAGAATGTTTCTCATCAAGTTCCATAAGTAAAACATCTTTTTTAAAAACTCCCTTTAAATTAACGTTTCTTAATATTAAAGAAGCTATTCCGTTAATAGCGTTACTTCCTTCGGAATTATATGCATAAGAATATCCGCAATGTTCAAGTAACCCAGCAATCATTTTAGTTGCTGATCCTTTACCTGAAGAACCACTTACACCAATTACATATTTCGGATATTTTATTTTCTTTAAAATATTTGGATCTATTTTTAAAGCAATGCTTCCTCCAATAACGGTTCCTTGTTTACCAAATAATTTACTTAATTTATTTATAAAATTTGAAATCATTATAGCTAAAAATTTCCTCATAATATTTCACATCCTATATAATAATTTTACCTCAAAATAGTATATATGTCTATATTTAACTAGTTTTGTCGATATTAATGAAATGTAAAGTAAACTACTATAAAATATAAAATAGGTGAGAATTATGAATATGATTTATAAAGATGAAACTCTATACGTTGATATTTTCAGTGGTGAAGAAATTGATAACATTAATCACATAAAAAGGCAAATGTTTAGTGTTTTGAATCAATATGAAATGAATAATGTAGTAATTAATATATTAGGTGGAGGAGGTTATAACAAATCCCTTATAAATGATTTGGTGTATGATTATCATAAAAACTATAAAGGTAATTTAATCATAGATATAAAATAAAAAGAACTATTTATTTAGTTCCTTGTATTTGTCTTTTAAAAGGTATATATCTTTACTACTCATAAATAGTAGTACAGCATTTTTATACTTTAATAATTTATATGCTTCATCAAGTGAAATGTGTTCCCCATTATTTAAATTTTTAATTATGTCATTTGATGTTACTTCATCATAGCCGATTTCTAGTCTATCTTCAGAAATATCCATTACATATGATTTATCAGCATAGTTAAGAGAGTCTGCAAATTCTTTTGCAAAATATTTAACTCTTGATTTAGTATGTGGTTTAAATATGGCAACTATATACTTATCAGGATATTTTTTTCTAGCAGCTTCTATAGTAACTTTTAATTCAGTAGGATGATGAGCATAATCATCTATTAATATATTAGATTTACATTTTTCTTCTATAAATCTTCTCTTAGCGGGTTCTATTTTAAGGATTTGACTCTTTATAATATCTTTATCAATACTTTCTAAAAAACACAAAGTAATAACACTTAAAACATTTAATAGAAGGTGATCGCCAATAAAAGGAAATGCGTATGTATCATAGTATTCATTATTAATATAAACATCTCCAGTAGTTTTACTATCTTTAACTTTTATATTTTTTATATATACATCATTATTATCATTAAAACCATAATATATTATTTTTTTATTTGTCTTAATACTTCTAATATTTTCATCATCTCCACATGCGATAACAGTGTCTTTTGTTTTATTTATAAAAGAAGTAAAAGCGTATTTAACATCATTTAAGTCTTTATAATAATCGGTGTGGTCAAGTTCTATATTAGTAATAATAGAGTAGTATGGATGATATTCTAAAAAGTGTCTTTTATATTCACAAGCTTCTAATACAAAATATTTATTATTCTTTTTTGCATATCCAGTACCATCTCCGATAAGATAGTTTACCCCAAGTGGTTCTAAAACCTTACTCATCATAGTAGAAGTAGTAGTTTTGCCATGACACCCACTTATCGCGATTAATTTATAATTTTTAGTTATTTCATCAATCATTGCTTGATAAGTATATATTTTACATCCGAGTTCTAAAGATTTCTTAACTTCAATATTTTCTTCACCAAAAGCATTACCTTTAACAATTATTAATTCTTTAGAGATATTAGATTCATTAAATTCTAATATTTTAATATTTCTTTTATTAAGTTCAATTTCAGTAAAGAAGTGTTCTGATTTCTAGAACTTCATAACCCAAATCATGCATTATACAGGCTAGGGAAGACATCCCACTACCTTTAATACCTATAAAATAATATTTCATACTATATCACCATAATTATTATACAATAAAAAAACACTTAATTAAAAGTGTTAATTGTAAGTGGTGCTGAAAACAGGAATTGAACCCACAACCTACTGATTACGATTCAGTTGCTCTACCAATTGAGCTATTTCAGCATTAAGAAAACCAACATTAAATTGGTTATTTTTTTATTGGTGACCCATATGGGATTTGAACCCATGAATGTCGCCTTGAGAGGGCGATGTGTTAACCATTTCACCAATGGGCCATTAAAGAATTAATTATTTAAAAATTCTTTAAATAGGTTAATTCTCTTATTAATTGATTCTTTACTTAATAATTTAAGTATCTCATATAAATCTGGTGACATTATTCTTCCTGTTACCATAACTCTTATAAGTTCACAAATATCACTTACGTTACCTAGATATTTATCAGGATTTAATTTGTATTCCTTATTATCTGGACAGAAGTTATATTTAACTGAAAATTCTTTGATTTTATTAAACCAATCTTGTTTTTCATCTTCTTTATTATAAACATTTTCAAAATAATCTTCAAGTATTTCTGGTTTATAGAATTTTTTAATTTCTAGAGTCTTATAATTATCTTTATTAAATAATTCATCAAACATAAATGATATTTCTTTTTTTACATCAGAATAACAACTTATATCTTTTCTAGGTCTAGGAACTTCACGCTCAATATTTAATACACTAATTGTATATTCTTTATTATTTTTCAATAATTCATAAAAATCTTTATCGTAAGTATTTAAATATTCTAAAGTTTTATCATAAAGATTACTTGCTTTTAATCTACTAAAATATGTTTTAGAAATGTTAATTAGTTTTTCTATATCAAATAATGAACCAGCTTTAGACATTTTATCAAAAGTAAATTTAAATTCTTTTATATCTGAGTTTGGATTCTGATTATACCATTCTTCGAAGTTTGAATTAAGTAGGGTAGCAAAGTATAATTTAACAGCTTCTTCTGGAATGCCTCTTTCATTATAGAAACTAACAGCAGCTTCTGGATCTTTTCTTTTAGATAGTTTTCTAACTGTTTCTCCTTCTTTTTTATTAAGAGGGGAGATATGTGCATATTTAGGTACTTTAAATCCAAAAGACTCCCATATTTCTAAATGGTATGGAACTGAAGAAATATATGAATCATCTCTAGTAACATGAGTGATTCTCATTAAATGATCATCTACAACATGAGCAAAAGCATAAGGAGGAATTCCATCTGATTTAATAAGTACATGATCAATATCATTTTCAGGTATTTCGATTGTTCCTTTTATTAGATCTTTAAATACTATTTTTTTATTAAAGTCTCCATTACTTTTAAGTCTTAAAACCCAAGGGTTACCGTTTTTAATTTTTTCTTCAATTTCTTCATATGTAAGGTCTCTGCATTTTGCATACTTTCCGTAGTAACCAATTCTATCTTTTTTTTCAGTTTGAATTTCTCTTATTTGACTAATTTCTTCTTCAGAACAGAAGCATGGATAAGCTCTACCAATTGATACAAGATATTTACCAAAAGCAGAGTATATATCTTTTCTTTGACTTTGAATATATGGGCCATAAGATCCACCATTAATTGGATCTTCATCAATTCTATATTTATATGCTTTTAAATCTTCACCATTTTCAATTGCTCTTTTATCATCAGTATCTTCAATTCTTAGAATAAATATACCATTTGTTTGATGAGCAAATGTTTCTGGAATAAAAGATGCAAATAAATTACCCATATGCATTCTTCCAGTAGGGGAAGGAGCAAATCTTGCTACAATTGCATCCTCGCTTAAATTTCTTTCTGGATACATTTTTTCATAATCTTCAATTGTTTTATCAACATTAGGATATAATAAATCTGCTAATTTTTTATAATCCATAATTTCACTTCCTTTTTTGGTTGCCCTAGAAGGATTCGAACCTCCGGTGCTGGAGTCAGAGTCCAGAGCCTTACCACTTGGCCATAGGGCAATAAATCATAAATATTATATAACATTTAGTTATTAAAATAAATACAACTAGTTAATTTAGTCGTATTTTTTTGTTAATATATTTATATTTTTTTCTTTATAAAATTCTAGTTTAGCTTGTTCCAAATTTTCGTAATTACGTAAAACTTCATTTATAAGATATTCAGTTTCACTAGAAATTATATTTATATTTTCATTATAAATTGCACTATTATACTTTTTAACTTTTAAGTTGTTGTGTTCTAAATTAGTTATTGCTAATTCTAAATTATTTTGAAGTTTATCTATTTTATTTGAATTATTATTTTTAACTAATATACCAATATCTTTTAATTCTTTATAGTATTCTTTTAATTTATTATTTATTGAAATTGTTGAATCAATATATATTTCATTAATTGCTTTTAATTGATTAATATATTTTTCATATTTAACAGGATCTTTTTGATAGTAATCATCAATCATTTCAATATTTCTTTTTAGATCTTCTATCGAATCATATAATTCTGTTTTTGTTAATCGTATTAAACATGATAGATTTACTTTTAATTTTTTTAATTCGTCCACATTATTTATCCTTTCTATATTTAGAAATGTTTAATATTTTTGCTTCTTCTTCATAAACTTCATGAGGTTTGTTATAATTGAAATAATTTTTAATTGCTTCAATATATTCATTGTAAATTGAAATAACTGAATTACATTGCATTATTGCATTAGAAAGAATTTTTTTACGCTCTTTGAGTTCATTATAGATTCTATGAATACTAAATTCATCAAATTTAGTAAGTGTAAGTAATTCAATAGCAGAACAAGTTTCGAATAAATCTGCAATAAAATTATTCTTATCTTTTTCAAGTTCAAATATTTTTTCATTTATTTCATCTATTGTATAGTCAAATAGTTTCATAAATACCCCTCAAAATCAAAGGATATTATATCAAAATGCATAAAAAAAAGCAACTATTGCTGCTTTTAATATCAATTTGGTGACCTGTACGGGATTTGAACCCGTGAATGCACGCGTGAAAGGCGTGTGTGTTAACCATTTCACCAACAGGCCAAAAAAAATGGTGGGCCTGAATAGACTTGAACTATCGACCTTGCGCTTATCAGACGCACGCTCTAACCAACTGAGCTACAAGCCCCTTTTTCTCGTTGACTTTTATATTCTATAATATTTTTTATGTTTTTGCAACTATTTTCTTGAAAAAACAGAAAAATATTGTATACTTAATTATAGGAGAAGAATTAATATGAATACATTAATTAGTATTTTTACATATAGTTTGTTAATCACCATTTTATTTAGCATATCAATTGCTATCGCTTTTCCTTTGTTTGAAAAATACTATGATAGAAATATAGAAGGTTTCTTTCCAGTATATAATCTATTTAAATTGTGTTATATAGTTGGTCTCAATGAATTTATTGGTCTACTATATATTATTCCTGGTATTAATATTTTACTTATGATTTTAACTGGGTTTAAATTAAAAGATAGAGTTGAAACTTATAGTATTTTTAAAATTGGATTTATTGTTTTACCTATAATTTTTATACCATTAGCTGCATATATAAGGTATAAAGAGTCTTCTCCCAAAGAAACATTTATATATAAAGATAATTCTAATGAAACTGATAAAAGAGAAGAAAATGTTATTATAGAAACTGAACCAGAAGAACCAAAAGCGGAAGAGCGAAAAGAGATTGTTGAAGAATCAACTGATGAGCCTTCTCGTATTAATTTAGAAGATGATAGTATATTTAAACTTCAATCTAAAATCAAGATTGAAAAAGAAGGTGAAAATAAACCATATAAAGCCAAAAAGGTTATGGTAAATGAAAGGTTTATAAATAGTGCTCCTGCTGAGCAAGAAACCATTAAAAAGGTTGATAGAAATGATGATTAAAGACTTTGCAGTCTTTTTTTTTCATGATATAATTATAAAGTGAGGGTAGTAAGTTATGGCAGAATATAATGAAAAATCGATAAAAATATTGGAAGGCCTTGAGGCAGTAAGAAAAAGACCTGGTATGTATATAGGGTCTACTGATAAAAGGGGACTTCATCATTTGGTATGGGAAATTGTAGATAATGCAATAGATGAAGCTATAAATGGGTATGGAAATAAGATTACTGTTACTTTGACAAAACAAGGAAGTGTAATAGTTAGTGATGAAGGAAGAGGGGTACCTACTGGCAAACATTCTAGTGGTAAAAGTACTCCAGAAGTAATTTATACTGTTTTGCATGCCGGTGGTAAATTTGAAAATGATGGATATAAAGTAAGCGGTGGTCTTCATGGTGTAGGTTCTTCTGTTGTAAACGCATTATCTAAATGGATGAAAGTTACAATATGTAGAGACGGAAAAATACATGAGATAACTTTTAAAAATGGTGGTCATGTAGACGTTCCATTAAAACAAATTGGAACAACTCGTCAAACAGGTACAACTGTAGAATTTTTTCCAGATGATGAAATATTTGGAAATGCAAGATTTAGCTATACAACTATATGTGAAAGAATGCAAGAAAGTGCTTTTTTAATTAATGGACTTACTATGGAAGTAATTGATGAAGAAGATGATAAAAAAAGTGTTTTCTTTTATGAAAATGGTTTAGTATCATTTATTGAATATATTAATGATGGAAAAGAAGCATTACATAAAGTAATTAATTTTAATGGTGAAAAGAATGGTATACAAGTAGATATTGCTATGCAATATACTGAGTCGTATTCAGAAACTATTATGTCTTTCGTAAATAATGTAAAAACTATAGATGGTGGTACTCATGAAGTGGGATTTAAAACGGGTCTTACAAAAGCATTTAACGAATATGTTAAAAAGAATAATTTGTTAAAAGGTAGTGATACTTTAGATGGTAGTGACGTTCGTGAAGGATTAAGTGCGATTGTTAGTTTAAAAATACCTGAAACATTACTTCAATTTGAAGGACAAACTAAAGGTAAACTTGGAACACCTCAAGCAAAAAATGTTGTTGAAAGTTTGGTATATGAAAAATTAAGTTATTATTTAGAGGAAAACAAAGAAACAGCAACAACAATAATGGAAAAAGCATTAAAGAGTAAACTTGCTAGGGAAGCAGCAAGAAAAGCAAGAGCTGATGCTAGAAACGGAAAGAATAAATCTAAAGTTGAAAAAAATTTATCTGGTAAATTAGCACCAGCGCAAAGCAAGAATCAGAGTATTAATGAATTATTTATAGTTGAGGGAGATTCTGCTGGTGGATCAGCTAAAAGTGGTAGAGATAGAAAATTCCAGGCAATACTTCCTTTAAGAGGTAAAGTATTAAATACTAGTAAAGCTAGTATGGATGATGTGTATAAAAATGAAGAATTAAATACACTAATATATACAATTGGTGCGGGAGTTGGACCAAGTTTTGATGTGACTGAATCAAACTATGATAAAGTTATTATAATGACAGATGCTGATGTTGATGGAGCACATATTCAAATACTTTTATTAACTTTCTTTTACCATTATATGAGACCATTAATTGAGTCTGGTAAACTTTACATTGCTTTACCACCATTATACAAATTAGATTATGGTAAAGGTAAAAGATTTTATGCATATACAGATGATGAACTAAATCAAATTAAAAGAGAAAATACTGGAAAATGTAGTATTCAAAGATATAAAGGTCTTGGTGAAATGAATGCAGATCAATTATGGGAAACAACTATGAATCCTGATACTAGAAGTTTGATTAGAGTTAATATTGCAGATGCAGCATTAGCTGAAAAGAGAGTAGATGTACTTATGGGTGATAAAGTTGAACCAAGAAAAGAGTGGATTAATGAAAATGTTGAATTCACTATGGAAGATGATTATAGGAACTAGAGGTGAAACACGTGAAAAATAATAATGATTTATTAAAAAGAATTCAAGATTATGCATTAGAAGAAATAATGGGAGATAGATTTGGTTCATATGCTAAAGAAATAATACTTGATAGAGCAATTCCTGATGTAAGAGATGGACTAAAGCCTGTTCAAAGAAGAATATTATATGCTATGTATAAAGCCAATAACACATGGGATAAAGGTTATATTAAATGTGCAGCAACAGTAGGTGATGTGTTAGGTAAATTTCATCCACATGGAGACTCAAGTGTATATGATGCTATGGTTAGAATGAGTCAATGGTGGAAACAAAATACTATTCTTGTAGATATTCAAGGAAATAATGGCTCTATTGACGGTGATGGAGCGGCAGCTTATCGTTATACCGAAGCAAGACTTGCTAAAATAAGTGGAGAATTACTTGGTGATTTAGATAAAGATACTGTTAAATGGGCGCCTAACTTTGATGATAGATTTTTGGAACCAACAGTATTACCCGCTAAATTTCCTAACTTACTTGTAAATGGTTCTAATGGTATTAGTGCAGGTTATGCTACAAATATTCCACCTCATAATTTAGGTGAAATAATTGATGCTACTATTAAAAGAATAGATTCACCTAATTGTAGGCTTGATACTATATTAGAAATAGTAAAAGGTCCTGACTTTCCAACAGGTGGAATAGTTGAAGGAAAAGATGGCATAATTGATGCTTTTACTACTGGACGTGGTAAAGTGATAGTTAAAAGTAAAACTGAATTTAAAAAAGAAAAAGGAAAAGAACAAATAATTATAAGTGAAATTCCTTTTGATGTAAATAAAGCTTTATTAGTACAAAAAATAGATGCTTTAAGAATTGATAAAAAGATTGATGGTATTAGTGAAGTAAGAGATGAAACTGATAGAGAAGGCCTTAGAATAGCAATTGATTTAAAAAGTGGAGCTAATAAAGAATTTATATTAAATTACTTACTTAAAAATACTGACTTACAAGTATCATATAACTATAATATGGTAGCTATTGTTAATAGAACCCCTAGAACACTAGGTATTATTCCAATTCTAGATGCATATATAGATCATTTTAGAGAAGTTATTGTTAAAAGAACAGAGTTCAATTTGGCAACATATAAGAAAGAATTTAATATAGTATCTGGGCTTATTAAAGCTATATCTATATTAGATGAAGTAATTAAAACTATTCGTGCTAGTAAGAATAAAGTTGATGCTAAAAATAATTTAGTTGATAAATATGAGTTTACTGAAGAACAAGCTGAAGCAATTGTAATGTTACAATTATATAAATTAACTAATACTGATATTGTAACTTTGGAAGAAAGAAGTGAAACTCTTAAAAATTTAATAGCTGAATGTAAAAAAATATTATCTGATGAAAACGAACTTAAAAGTGTTATGAAAAGTGAACTTAGAGATATAAAGAAAAACTATGCTACTGAAAGAAAAACCATTATTAAAGATGAAATTACTGAAATAAAAATAGATGAAATTGATTTAGTTAGTAAAGATGACTATGTAGTATGTGTAAGCGCTGCTGGTTATGTCAAGAAACATTCAATTAAATTATTTAGTGCAAATGAAAAAGAATATCCTGCTGTAAAAGAAGGAGATTATATTGAAGGATTATATAAAGTAAATAATCTTGATACAATTATTTTATTTACTAATTTAGGTAATTATTTATATGTTCCAGTAAGAGAAATACAGGAAACAAAATTTAAAGATGTAGGTATGCATATTTCAAATATCATTAAAGTAAGTGATGGTGAGAAGATAGTAAAATCGATAGCTGTTAATAAGTTTGATGATTCGCGAGTAACGTTATTTACTAAAAATGGTATGGTAAAAAGAGTTAGTCTTAAATTATTTGAAGTAACTCGTTACACTAAACCAATAACTTGCATTAAATTAAAAGATGGAGATGAATTAATAAGCGTAAGTAGATGTGATTCAAATGATACTTTAGTCATAACCTCTGATGGATATGCTCTTAAATATAATACTAGTGAAATACCAGATTTAGGATTAAAAACTAGTGGCGTTAAATCAATTAAATTAAGTTCAGGCGCTAGTGTAATTAATGCTTTTGTAGTTAGTGAATTAAAAGAATACTTGTGTATATTTACAGATAGAAATACCGCCAAAAGAATTCATATTGGAGATATAGATAAAACTAATAGGGCTAAAAAAGGAATACCTGTTATAAAAAGTCCAAAGTCTAAAAAATATACAATTATAAAAGCATTTAATATTGGTAGTAAAAATATATTTGGTATTATAGATAAAGAAATAGGATATTTAAAAGCCAGCGATATTAGTATATTAGATAAAACTTCAACTGGTAATACATTTACTAAAAAGAATGTTGATAATATATTTGTAGTTACTAAATTTACAGATATTACTCTAAAATCAACTTCTGTGAATAAAGAAACTATATTAGAAGAAATAAATGAAGAACCTAAAAAAGAAGATGTAGTTGAACAACCAAAAGAGAAAAAACTTACTATGAGTGATTTCTTTGATGAATTTAAATTATAACTTTAAACTTTATTTCATATAATATGATATGAAAAGTAAAGAAGAGTTTAAAGAATTTATTAAAAAGAATCCTTCTTTTGCTAATTCAGTAAAGGAAGGTCTTACTTCATGGCAAGAATTATTTGAACTATATAGTTTATATGATGAAGATTCAAACGTTTGGGACAAGTATAAAATAAAAGAAGAAGTAAAAGATGTTGCTTCTTCTTTATCTTTAGCTTCAATAATTGATGCTTTGAAAGGAATAAATCTAGATAGTTTTCAAAATAATTTAGAAAGTATACAAAAAGCAGTCTCTTTTTTAGAAGAGTTTACTAAAAAAGATGATAAAAAAAGTGAAACTAGTAAAGCATATAAAGATGAAAACATAGATAGATTTTATAGTGATTAATGAGATATGATATTTATCAAAAGTTAAAAGAAAAACCTATATATACAAAATTTATAAGGGAAAACTCTCATTGGTATAAAATACTTAATAGAGATCCAAATATGTTTGATAAAATGATTGAGGATATGAAAGATAAATATAAGCTAAGAGTTACAGATAAAATTGATAATGTAGTAGATAGTGTAGATCTTATTTCCAAATTCTTAAAAGTTACAAATGAAAAATAACTATATAAGTTTTTTAACTTTATAGTTATTTTTCATATCATCGACTGAAATATTTATTAATGGTACATATCTATCTTTACTTTTTGAGTATAAATCTTCAGCATATTGATGTACATAGTTTATAAATTTTGTATACAAATTTTTCCCTACTTTTTCAATTAAATAATTCTTATTTAGCGTTATTCTAGAATATGTTATACCTTTAAAAAAAGCTTTATAAAATTTTGTTATTAAAGGTATAAAATGATTATAATAACAGTTACTTTTTTCCTCTCTATATTCGTTTATAAAAGTTTTATTTCTTGTTTTTATAAGTGATGTATATATTAATTTAGCTTCTAATTCAGTAATACTTTCTTCTAAGAGAATTTCTCCATCTATATTAGATGAAACTAAACCACTTTTTCCTTTATAAGATTCAATAGAAGGATTAATATAAAGAGGCTCATA
>CAJOJR010000024.1 GCA_905235065.1 uncultured Bacilli bacterium | reverse complement strand
AATATGGTATAATTAATATGAAAGGAGAATTTATGAATAAACTATTTACTTTTTTTCGTGAATCTATGACAGCAAGATTTTTGATTCCTCTGGGTATAATACTTATGGTTTTTGGAGCATTTATGTTTATTATTAACAATAAAAATCAAAATTATATTAAAGTAGAAGCTGTTGTTTCAAAAACAGAACTAGTGGAAGAAGAACATACAAATATAGATGGCAATACTGTTGAAGCAACATATAGAGTGTATGTCAAATATAATGTAGATGGCACTGAATATGAGGAAGAACTTGGTGAATTATCTGGAAAATATGAAATTGGCAAGAAGATTAATATATACTATAATCCAAAAGATCCAAGCCAAATAACTCAAACAATAAGTTTGGTTTTACCAATTGTTATTATAGTTGGTGGCCTTGCAGCACTTATTGGGGGAATAATAAGCGGATTAAATGCTGTTAAAAGGTATAATAAAATGAAAGAACAAGAGAAAGGATGGGCAAATGAATAAGTATCTTTTAAAACCAAAACTAGGAACAATTAAGCAAGCTTTCTTTTTAGAAGATGAAAATGGTAATACTATATATGAAGGAAGAATGGTTAAGTTTTCATTATTTGGTGCTTCACCATTTGAATTTATAAATCATATTACAAATAAGACAGAAGAGCATAAAGTTGGTAAGACTGTAAATATAGAACAAGGTGGAAATGATTTAATTAGCTTCTTATCTAAAAAATCTTACTTTAAATATGATGGAATAAAGATTTGGGATTATTTACATGATAAAGGAATTAGAATTGATTCTAGAGTTTCTGGTAATAAAATAGGGATGACTTATGTGGTTTCTTTTGAAGGTAAAGAATTAGCAACTATCGCTACTTCTTCTCCAAAAGGTAAATCTTTTATTACAATGGATCTTTATTATGATGTTACTTGTGAAGAAAAAGATCTTGATTTAGTATTCTTGGTTGCTTTTTCAATTGCAAAAACAGAGCAATTAACTTATAATTAAAATTTAAACTGAGAGAAATTTCAGTTTTTAAATTATTTAGATTATAAAATGTATTAATAGGAGTGATTATTTTGAATGTCGAGAGTGAGGTTTTTAAAAGAAGCAACGTCGATTTTAAAAAATTGGAAGATTATGGATTTGTAAAAGAAAAAAACATTTTTATTTTTGAATATAAATTTTTAAATGATGAAATTATTAAATTAGTTGATGAATCTTATAAACTAGTTAAATGAATTAATTTATGAGATATTTTTGTGAAGAAAAAATTGGTATTAAGTTTTTTAATTATTGTTTTATTATTTGCTGCTGTTAGTTGTGATTTTAAAAAACAAAGTGATAATGAGTATAAGAATTTAAATGAGGTGATTGATTCAATGAAAGGAATTATAAAAGGACTAAATAATAGTTCTTTTTTATTGACATCTATAAAAAAAGGGGATACAATATCATTGTATTAATCAAGTAATACAATGAGGTGAAACATGGAATTTACTTTTGATAACAACATTCCAATATATATTCAATTATTGGAATATTTAAAAATCTATCTTATTTCAGGAGTGTTCAAATCAGGAGACAAGCTTCCTTCAGTAAGGGAGTTTGCGACCACTTTTAAAGTGAATCCTAATACTATGCAGAAAGCTTTAGCTGAACTTGAAAGTATGAATCTTATATATACTGAAAGAACAAATGGGAAGTATGTTACTAAAAATGATAAGCTGATAGAGAAGTTGAAAGATGAATATGCGACCACTCTTGCTAAAAGTTATTTTGAAGGCATGAAAAAAATAGGTTTAGGTAAAGCTGATTCTATAAAATATTTAGAAGGGATAAATTAGTATGAGATTAGTTGAAATTAAAAATTTATCAAAATCTTTTAATAAGAAAGAAGTACTTAAAAATGTTAATATAACTATCACAAGTGGAAAAATAATCGGTTTATTAGGCAAGAATGGTGCTGGTAAGACTACTTTAATTAAATTAATTAATGATTTACTTACTCCTACAAGAGGAGAAATATTAGTTAAAGGAAATAAAATTGGAGTAGAAAGTAAGAAGATAATATCATATTTACCTGAAAGGACTTATTTAAATAAACAAATGAAAGTATCTGAAACTATCGATTATTTTAAAGATTTTTATGATGATTTTGATTCAGAAAAAGCTATAAAATTATTAAAAGACTTAGATTTAGATATAAATCAAAAGTTATCTAAAATGAGTAAAGGAATGCAAGAAAAAGTACAACTAGTTTTAGTTATGTCTAGAAATGCTAATTTATATATTTTGGATGAACCTTTAGGCGGGGTTGATCCGGCAACAAGAGATTATATTTTGGATACTATTCTTTCTAATTTTAATGAGAATGCAAGCATTATTATTTCAACTCATTTGATATCTGATATAGAAAGAATTTTAGATGAAGTTATATTTATTGATAAGGGTGAGATAGTATTACAAAGTGATGCAGATAAACTTAGAAATAAAGAAAAAACTTCATTAGATGAAATTTTTAGGAGGATGTTTAAATGTTAAATAAGTTATTAAAATATGATTTAAAATATATGATAAAAAATATGAGTGTGTTTTATATCTTAGCAATATTCTTTTCTATAACTACTAGACTCTTATTTTCTTTAAACCAAAGTGTTATTATTAATATAATAAGTCAAATTAGTGTTGGCTGTATGTTTGCTATGGTAGTAAATATTCTAATAAATACTATGATGAGAAGTTGGGTAAGATTTAGAGACTCTATTTATAAAGATGAAGCATATTTAACTCATACATTACCTGTAACTAAAAATGATATATATAATTCTAAATTTATTCAAACTTTAATATTTTTTATATTAGGTTTCATTGTAATAATATTTTGTTTGTTTATAGCATACTATACAAGAGAAAGATGGTTACTTTTAAAAAAATTTATTAACAGTATAACTACTGGATTAAATTTTAATACAACATTGTTTGTTGTAAGTGTTATTGGTGTTATTTTTTTAGAAATATTTAATGCTATACAATGTGGCTTCTTAGGTACAATTCTAGGCCATAAAAGAAATAATAATAAAATTGGCTTTTCAGTTTTATTTGGTGTTATATCATATTTGTTATCTCAAAGCATTGTGTTATTGTTAGTGTTTATAGTTGGATTATTTGATAGTAGTATTATGGATTTATTTAAAAATAATATTTTATTAGATACAAATTCATTTAAACTATTAATTATTTTAGCTATAGTGTTATATTTAATAGTTATTGCATTAATGAGTGTAATATGTAAAAAAGAGTTTAATAAAGGAGTTAATATAGAATAATCCAATTATAGTATGATATGATTAACACAGAAAGAAAGATGATTATATGTTAAAAAGTAATAAATTAAAAATAATTATATTAACATTTTTATTATTTATAATACCTTTTATTTTCATTTTAATTAATGGTAGAACTTACATATATAAAGTTCAGATTAATCAGAATGTTAAAAATATTGATGAAATAGTAATAGAAGTAGATCAAGATAAAGAAATAATAGAAATTTTAAATAAAGAAATAGATAATGGTATTTTAAAATTAGAGTTAAAATCTATTAGTAAAGGTAAAGTATTTATTAATGTTAATTATAGTGACTTAAGTTATTTAGAAGCATTTTATGTCCATAATTTTGGTATAATTACTCAAGATCATTATTTTGGAAGAAGTTCTGGAGATATAATTATTCCGATATGTTTACTGTTATACATTGTATCTATTTTGTATATTTTGATAATTGAATATAAAAGAAATATTAATGATAATATTTATCAATACAAAAATATAACTTATTTGGGTGTTATAATATTTTTAATATTCAATCTATTAGATCGAATATTTGGATTAACTTCCTATAGTGGTCTTATTAATTCTATACAAGATATAGTAGGTTCTGTACAATATTTTTCTGTTGTTACATTACCAATTGCAGTAATTGCTTTTATATTTGTTACTATAAGCAATATTGTTTTATTAAAAAGAGAAGGTTTTACTTGGAAGAATACACTTGGAACTATTTTAGGTGTTTTACTTATTGTGGTAACATTTATTCCAGAGTTATTTAGCAATATCTTTAATGATTCAACTTGGATTAATTTACACAATGAAAATGGGATAGGATTATATATTTATACATTTTTTGAGACATTTATATATTTAATAGTGTCATATATTGAATGCATTTTATTAGGAACTATCATACTAGTAATTAAATCTTCAAAAAGGATTCCTAAATTTAATAAAGATTATATTATTATTCTTGGATGTATGATAAAAAAAGATGGTTCATTAACCCCATTATTAAAATCAAGAGTTGAAAGAGCAATTGAATTTGCTAAAATGCAAAAATTACATACTGGAAAAGATATAATATTTATTCCTTCTGGTGGTAAAGGTAATGATGAGATAATATCTGAAGCAGAAGCTATGGAAAAGTATTTAATAAAACAAGGTATAAGTAAGAAAAATATATTGATTGAAAATAAATCAACAAGTACATATGAAAATATTAATTTCTCAAATAATATAATAAAAGAGAAAAATAAGGATGCTAAAATTGCTTTTTCAACAACAAACTATCATGTATTTAGAAGTGGCATAATTGCGTCTAATCAAGGCGTTAGTGTTGAAGGAATAGGTTCTAAAACCAAATCATATTTTTGGATTAATGCTTTTATCAGAGAATTTATCGCGACCTTATATTCGGAAAAGAAAAGACATTTAATTATAATATTATACATAGTTTTATTTTCTATTATTATGATTTCAATCATGTATTTATCAGCTGTTGCTTAAAATAAAAACTTCTAAAATTTAGAAGTTTTTTGTTGAGTAATATTTTATTATTTCTATTTTACATCACTTTTAAGTATTAGGTTAAGTATTATTCCAATTATTGCTGAAAGACTCATTCCAGAAATTACTAAATTCATATTTCCTGATACAATTGATATGGTTGTTCCACCTAAACCAATTACTAACATTGTGGAAGCAATTGCTATATTTTTGTTATCTTCAAAATTTATTTGATTTTTAATTAGAACTTTTAAACCGTTTACTGCAATAAAACCATATAGAAGAAGTGATACACCACCTAAAACTGGTGCTGGTATAAGTGAAACGAGTGCAGTAAATTTTCCTAGAAATCCAAGTATAATTGCGATTATTCCAGCAAGCCCTATTACTTTAACAGATGCTACTTTTGTCATTCCGACTACTGAAGTATTTTCTCCATATGTTGTGTTTGCTGGTCCCCCAATTAAACCAGCTACAAATGTTGCTATTCCATCTCCCATAAGTGTTTTATCAAGTCCTGGATCTTTTATTAAATCTTTGTTAATGATATTAGATAGTGATGTGTGGTCTCCTATATGTTCACAAATTGTTACAAGTGCAATTGGAACTATTGTTAATAGAGCAGTGAAATTTAACTTATAATTTACAAAAGGTATAACAAATTTTGGTAAACTGAACCAACTTGCTTGTTTTATAGGTGTGAAATCTATCATGCCAAGTATTGAAGCTATTATAAATCCAGATACAATACCTATTAAAAAAGGTATTACTTTTAAGAATCCTTTAGCTCTTGTCATAGTAAGTGCTGTCACTAAGAATGATACTGAAGCTACCACTAAGTTCTTCCAGTTGAATACTGAATCGGCTGTGAGTCCAATGTTACTAATAGCGCTTCCAGCAAGTCCTAAACCTATAACTATAATCATTGGACCTATTATTACTGGTGGTAATAATTTTTCTAACCAATTCTTTCCTACAAATTTAATTATTAGTGCAACTATAACATATACAAGTCCCACAGCCATTATTCCAGTCATAGCTCCGCTTATTCCACCTTTTAGATATGCAGCAGCAAGTGGTGCGATAAACGCAAAGGAACTTCCAAGATATACAGGTGATTTTCCTCTTGTGCACGCAATATAAATAAGTGTTCCTATACCTGATGCTACTAATGCAACTGGTATAGTTAATACTTCTTTTCCGGCAGCAGAATTAACTAATATTGGAACCAATACTGTTGCTCCAAACATTGCAAAAACATGCTGAAATGCTAATATAATAGCTTTACCAATGGGCGGAAATTCATTGATGTCATACATCATTTTTTTCATTTTAAAAACTCCTTTCTTAGGTACTTATAAAAAAAGAAACTAACAATAATTGTTAGTTTCTAAAAATGAAATAAATATGAAATCAAAAAATAAAGAAGCTTTTAATTTCTTGTTAAAATTAAATAATTTTCTCAAATCTTTTAACTTCATATTTGTACCCTAAAAAATATTATAATATTATTAAATAAAAATCAATACTTTTATTTACTTTTTGGATTATTTTATTTATACTTGTATCGTAGTAAGGTAGTAAAATGAAGAATAAAAAGTATTATAAGTATTTAGATTTTATTAGATTTATATCATGTATAGCAGTATTTTTATATCATTTAAATATATTAAAAGGTGGATATTTAGCTGTATGTGTATTTTTTGTTTTAACAGGGTATTTATCTTTTGTTTCTTCATTCAATAAAGAGAACTTTTCTATTAAAAAGTATTACTTAGAAAGATTAAAACATATATATTTACCGTTTATAATAATTGTTTTTATAAGTATATTTATTATTTCTTTGGTACCATCTATTAATTGGATTAATTTAAAACCGGAAACAACATCTGTAATATTTGGATATAATAATTTTTGGCAGTTAGGTGCAAGTCTTGATTATTTTGCAAGACATGTAGATTCACCTTTTATGCATTTTTGGTATATTTCAATTTTGTTACAATTTGAATTGGTTTTTCCTTTATTATTTATAGGAATTAAAAAGATTAATGAAAAATTTAATAAAATTATTCCTTGTATATTATTAATATTATTATCTTTATTAGGAACTTCTTATTTTGTTTATTCAAGTTTTACTCAAAATATAATGACTGTTTATTATAATACATTCACAAGAATATTTTCTATAATATTCGGTGTAACTCTTGGATATATAAATTCTTATTATAAGAAGTTAATACCTAATAAGATAATGAATTCCAAATTAAAATATATAGTATTTTATTTTTATATAGTATTATTATTGGTGTTATTTTTTACAATCAATTCAAATTCTAAATTATTTTCAGTATGTATGATTATAACTTCGCTAATTACTTGTAGACTTATTGAATATGC
>CAJOJR010000023.1 GCA_905235065.1 uncultured Bacilli bacterium | reverse complement strand
ACTGAGGCAGCAGTCGCTGTATTATTTGTAACTGCTACTCTTATTGTTTTTGTTTTTTCAGCAGTAGTGCCTGTAGTGTATAAGCCAATTACCCCTTCTTGTTTGTTGACACTTCTAGAAGAAGCGGAAACTGTCACACCACTTATATCACTTTTATATGTTAAAGAATACCTAGTGTTTATATCATTCAAACTAGTTATTACTATGTCATGATAAGTAGTCCCAGAATTAGCAGGTGCTGTTATAGATGATTTTGTTTGCCCATCTATAGTCATAGTGTAATATAAACTTCTAATTTTTAACTGAGCAGCCAATTGCCAACCTGATTCTGATGAAAAATACCCATACGTGAATCCCAAAACAGTAATTATACCAATAAACACTGATACAACTGCAAAATATTTTTTACTGAATATTTTTTTAAAACCTCTAATTAACTTATTTATATATTTGTCCATATTAAAGCTCCATTACTATACTCGATTTAATTATATAACAATTTCAAATTCAAAACAATAATAATTTATATAAAAATAAGAAAGATTTAGTCTTTCTTATTTTAGTAATCTTTTAACTTTAGTATATACCTCATTTGATATTTCATCCGGAGTCTTAATTCTTTCATTTTCAACACAATTTATTCTTTCAAATTTATAAATATTTTCTAATTCTAAATATGCTTGTTCCGCATGTTTTAAGTGGTTAATATCCATTTCGTGCTGATCTGGTTTTTCATCTCTACCATTTCTTAGTTTAATTGAATATTCATAAGGCATATATAAAAATATAGTCATATCTGGTTTTGGTAATTCTAACAAAATATACTCTAATGTATGGAAGAATTCATAAGCATCATACCTTTTTTGATTATTCAATATTTTTCCTCCCTGGTGAGCCATATTAGATTCGACATACCTATCTAATATAACAGTTTTACCACTATCTAATATATCTTTTAATTTATTTATATAGTTGTACCTTCTATCAGCCGCAAAATATAAAGCCGCTACTTTATAATCAACATTACTAGCTCCTTCTTCAAATAAAGGTTTACCAATATATTCCTTGCCTAAATATGACCCACCAACTATTTTACCAGTAGGTGTGTTATACATGGGAAAGCTATCCCTATATACATCAATGCCATCTTGTTTTAATCTTTCGTAAAGAATTTTTGATTGTGTTTCTTTACCCGAACAATCAGTACCTTCAATTGTAATTATTTTACCTCTCATTTAACCCTCCTATATAATACGTGCCTATACTTAATATTCTTTTCTTCTTTATCTTCGCTTATGTATTCCTTATCCCATAAAGATTTATCAAATAACGGAAAATAAACATCTGCATTTTTATCTTCTTCATCTATTTCAGTTAAATATAATTTATTAGAATAATCTAAAAAAGATTTATAGATAGAAGAACCACCTATTATAAATATTTCATCTTCATAATCTTTATACTTTTCTAAAAAAGAATTTATATTGTTAAATACTTCTACTTTATCATTAAGATTATTATTTGATATTATTATATGATGTCTATTTGGTAACATTTTAGGAAGTGATTCAAAAGTTTTTCTTCCCATTACTATAACATGATTAGTTGTTAACTCCCTAAAAAATTTCATATCTCCTTTTAAATGCCAAATTAGATCATTATTTTTACCAAGTTCATTATTTTTGCCTATTGCAGCAATTATACTTATATCCATAATTTTATTGTGCAATTGGAAAATTTATTTTTCCATGATGTTTATATTTTAAAACTTTAATATCTTTTAAATCCTTAGAATTATCAAAATCATAAAAATCTTTTACATCAGGATTTAACCATAACTCTGGAGCTGGTAAATCTTCCAATTCTTCTCCTCTTCTAATTTGTTCTTTTATTCCGTCTATTTGATTAACATAAATATGAGCATCTTTAATAGAATGTTTTATTATACCAGGTTTTAAACCAGTAACTTGCGCTATCATATAAAGAAGTGTTGCATATTGAGTTACATTAAATGGAAGCCCTAAAGGAACATCACAACTTCTTTGATGAAGAAGCAAATTTAATTTTCCATCAGTTACATCCCATTCTGTAGACCATACACATGAAGGAAGAACTGCTGTTCTTAAAAATTCATCTTGCCAAAGACTTTTTACCATTCTTCTATCAGTAGGATTACTTTTAATAGTATTAATCAAGTTTTTTGTATGTTGATATCTATCTGTAATAAATCCATATGCAGTTCCAATAGTATGAGCATAATCTTTACCATACCATTTTGCTGCTTTTATTGTTTTACCAGGTATTAAACTTTTCGCTTTTAATACATTTCCGTTTTCATCTTTTTTTAGTTTAAATTCATGAAATTCACCAAATGGATCATCAACAGGAACACTTAGTGGATCTACTACCTCTACTTCTTTATCTGGATTATATTCTCCATATGGTTCATATATTCTATATATTCCGTCTTCATCAACCATCCATTTATCCCATATATGAACATTTCTATCTTGTAACCATCTAACATCATTAGAACACTTCTGCCATATCCATAACATTTCAGTTACCGCTTGTCTATAAAATAATTGTTTTGTTGTTAAAATAGGAAATTCTTTGGATAAATCAAATTCCAAATCATATGCTGGTATTTTAATAGTGTTTATACCAGTTCTATTTTCTACTTCTTTACCCTCATCAAGTATTTTTTTGCACAATTTAAGATACTCTTTATCCCATAGAGCCATAAATATTACCTCCAATAAAAAATTTAACCCGTTTATTCTTTAAATTTATTATAGAACAAAAATAAAAAATGTGAAACATTTTTATAAAAGTTTACACTTTTTTTGTTTCACATTATTCATCTTTTATCAATAAAGAATGTCCTGTCATTTCAACCGGTTTAGATATCTCATACATATCTATTATTGTAGGAATAACATCTTTTAAAGATCCTTCAGTCTCTATCTTATAATTATTATTACATATTATAAATGGTACTTTATTTGTTGTATGACTTGTAACTGGATCCCCTTTTTCATCTAACATAAGTTCTGAATTACCGTGATCAGCTGTAATTACTAAATCGTAAAAATCTATCTTTGATTTTTCTTCTATCTTTCCTATACAAAAATCACATATCTCAATTGCCATCTTAGTAGCAGTTAAATTACCAGTGTGTCCTACCATATCAGGGTTAGCAAAGTTGACAAGTATAAAATCATAATCATCATTCATTGCTTTTAATACTTCTTTTGTAACATCTGCTACACTCATTTCTGGTTTCATATCATAAGTTGCTACTTTAGGACTTGGTACTAATACTTTAGATATATTTTTATTTTTTAATTCTTTTTCACCATCAAAGAAATAAGTAACGTGATTATATTTTTCAGTTTCAGCTATTCTAATTTGTTTATAATCTAGACTTGATAAATACTCTCCAAATGTATTTTCAACCTCATCTCTTTCATATGCATAAGGAATATTTTTATGTATTTTAAATAATGAGGCAAATTTGACATTTTGAAATTTAATAGTTCTAAATATTGAAAAATTAGGATCAGTAAATGCATCAATTATTTCTTTCATTCTTTCAGGTCTATAATTAATAAATATTACACCATCGTTTTCAGATATTTTCTTACCGCCATCTATAACAGATGCGTTAACAAATTCATCTGTAATCTTACTTTTATAATGAGCATCCATACAATTATCTGCTGTTTTAAAAGCATTACCTACACCATATACAAAAGCATTATAAGCTTTTTGAATTCTTTCCCAATGATTATCTCTATCCATTGCATAATATCTTCCAACTATAGAAGACACTTTACCAAGTTCCAAAGAATTAGCTTTTTCCATAAATGAATCAATAAATTCTTTACCACTAGTTGGTGATGTATCTCTTCCATCAGTTATGAAGTGAAAACAAACATTTTTAACTTTATTTAATTTAGCAAGTGCTAAGGTAGCATAAAAATGATTTATACTAGAATGTACTCCTCCATTTGATAAAAGACCCACTAAATGTAAAGTACTATTATTTTTATTAACATGATCAATTACATCTAATAATGTATCATTTTCAAAGAAT
This sequence comes from uncultured Bacilli bacterium, assembly GCA_905235065.1. Lineage (GTDB taxonomy): Bacteria > Bacillota_I > Bacilli_A > RF39 > UBA660 > CAJOJR01. The sequence goes on along the minus strand of CAJOJR010000023.1, from coordinate 13,344 downwards.
TCTTTATCTTTTATTTTATCATTAATTAAAGTTAATGCTTGTTTAACAACTCTACCACTCCCAATGGTCATGTGTCCTACTTCACTATTACCCATTTGGCCTTCAGGAAGTCCTACATCTTCTCCACTTGCATTTAACTCTGCGCAAGGATATTCACTCATTAGTCTATCTAATACTGGAGTTTTAGCAAGTTTAACAGCATTACCTTTATAATCAGTATATATGCCAAAACCATCCAAAATTAATAATACTATTTTTTTCATTATTTCACCTTTAAATAATATACCATAAAGATAATAATTTTACAAATAATACTACTTTGATTTATCTTTTTCTTCGTTCATTAAATCATATAACCACTTATATGTTATCCTTAATTCGTCCATTTTTTTATTATACAATTCTATATTTTTGTTTTTATTCAAACCTCTTACATTTTTATTCCTTAATGCATCAACCACTATAACATCGTTTTTTTTCGCTAATACATCAGCGCGATATCTTATCAATTTGTGCTTAATTACTCTTTTTGCTTCCTTGTAATACTTACCAAATCTTTCCTTATTTACTCCAGAATCAAATAGTTTTAAATTCTCATTAATATAATCTAAACTCACTGACTCTTCATAAAGTAAATAATTAATAATAGTTGCTCTTTCAATAAATCCTTCTCTTTCGTTGAATTCTTTGCTTGCTAACAATTCAAATATGCTTCTTTTATTCCCAAATATATCATATTCAATTAATATAGAACTTTTTATGAATTCATTAAAAACTTTATAATTCCTTTTTCTCTTTCTAACAGTTTCTTCGAATAAAACATTTGAATCTTTTACCACACCATCTATTTTTCTTTTAGTTATGTATTGATTCTGAAAAAGTAAAGCATTTTTTAAATCTTTATAAATTTCTTTTTTTGTTTCTTTCAATCTAGAAGGAGCTTTTTCTTTTACAAAATCATGAACCCCTTCATAAGAAGCATAACATGCATCTTTCTCTAAAAATAAATTGTAATAATTTTCTTTATAATAATCATCTCTAGGTAATATATCTGACAAATAGATATCTTTATTTATTAAAAATGATTTTAAATCCTCCTTTTGTGAATTGTATTGTTCATAATGTCTTAATTCATGGAAAAATGTCATAAAGTTTTTGATAGGATTCACTTCTATTAATTTCTTTTCATCAATATATATTCTTTTAGAAAGATTATTATAATTTCCCAATTCGTTATTTTCATTAGAAACATAAAAAATGGTTACATCAGTTATGCCTCTTTCATCTAATATCTTTTTGCAAGAATGCATAAAAAGACCTTTATATAAGTAACTATCTATTTTATAGTCATTTTTTAAAATGCTTCTTAATGCATAATCAAAAGCTTTATCTGTATACTCTTCGTGTTTTAAAATAAATCCCCCCATTATTGAAAAAGCTAATAGTTCTTCTACCTGATCTTTCGATAATTCATTGTTGTTTTTCATTCTTTGAATATAAATATTTGCTATTCTTTCTTCTGCGTCAACATCAATGTTTTCATATGTGAAATCATGTATTTTATTGGAGAATTCAAGTATAGAATCATTTTCTCTATGATATTGTTCCGCTTCATAAGGACCGTTTGCATGTTTAGATGCATTAACAAATCTTTCATTTTGTATATTTACAATACGATTTTCTATAGCTATTTCAATCGGATTTATATATAACAAATATGGCTTTTTCTTTAATTGAGATTTAATCACATTATTCAGATAACATAAACTTTTTTCACTATTATATATACCGTTAGAAAAATCATTTTCTAATACTTGGAGTATCATACTATCACATTGTTTTCTTAATTCAGAATCACTCAAATACATATCGATATATTTTTGATTAACATTATCAGAAAAAAGCGATTCTACAATATCATTTATTAATGTTTTATTCATGATATCCTCCTAGATATATTTTAGCATTTATAACTTTATAAAAAATGAATAGTACAAAACTTTACAAAAAAAATACACATTTATGTGTATTATCTAACTTTTAGTGAATCTAATCTTAATTTATCGGCAATTGTTACTATAAACTCAGAGTTAGTAGGTTTTGCCCTATCAATGTCAACGCTATGCCCAAATATTTCCTCCATTAAATCCCAGTCTCCTCTATTCCAACTAACTTCAATCGCATGTCTAATAGCTCTTTCAACTCTAGAAGTTGATGTATCAAATGTTTTACCAACTAGAGGGTATAATTCTTTAGTTATTCCGCCTATCAATTCTGGCCTTTCATAAACTAAAGATATTGCTTCTCTTATGTATTGGTACCCTTTAATATGCGATGGAATACCAAGTTCATGAAGTATTTTAGATACAGAAATATTTAAATTATTAGCTCCTACATTTATTATATTTCCTTTTGGTTTATTTTTAACTTCTAATATTTTAGATTCCAAATCTTTAAGTTCAAATGGTTTTAATACAACGTACTTAACTCCATATTCACTTACTTTTCTAATTGTCTCTTCTTCATTAAATGAAGTTATAACAATTATATCTTTTTTAATTCCCATAGATTTAAGTTTATCCAAAACATAAACCCCATCTTTTTTAGGCATAATTAAATCGAGTAGTATTACATCAATACTACTCATATTATCTTTTACTACATTTACTGCTTCTTCACCATCGTGGGCCACACAAGATATTTCAATGTTTTTGTTATCTTCAAAATATTCTTGTATCATCCCCACTAAGGCTTTATTATCATCTACTACCAAAACTTTTGTCTTCATATTACCCTTCCTATTTCCAAAATAATTATACATCTCAAAGTATATATTTTTCCATAGGGAGTATTGTCTTCATTTGCCTAAATATGTCGAATTTTAGATTATATTGTCGAATATCTCTCTTAATTTGTATACATCTAAACTTTCTTTGCCTATACAAACACCATCACAAAATTCTAATATCTCATTAATATTATTTTCATTAACACCTGAACCATAATATACATTAACATCTTTCTTATAATGATTAATAAAATATTCTTTTATATCTATTACCACTTTTCTTATAATATTTATATCTTGCATTTCTTCATCCAACCACATTGGTTCATATAAAATGGATAAATTATCTAGTTTTTCTTTATTTATATTTTTTAACACATAGTTTAAATCACCTTTTATTGATTTAAAAGGATCTTCACTCATCTTTTCTTCACCAACAACTAATATAGTTTTAAAATCATTATTTAAACTCTTATTCAGTTTTTCTCTTATTTGACTAGGAGAGTCTAATAAATTATTAAGTCTATCTTTATGAGAAACCATTGTATAATTAATATTTAATTTTTTCAATGCTTCTAAATTTATTTCTCCTGTATAATTACCATAAGTTTCAGAATAAAAATTTTGACTTCCAACTTCTGTACAAAAATCTTCAAATAAAGATAAATATAAAACATTAGGAAATACAACTATATCTAAATCTTCATTTACTAATTTAGGAAAATCTTCTATATATTTTTTAATTTCGTCAATTGATAAATAACTTTTATGATTTAGTATTATTTTTTTCATTTATTTAAAACCTCCAATATATCAAACTTTTTACCTTCTAGATATTCTAAAGATGCTCCTCCTCCAGTTGATATATAGTAAAATGATAGACCATATTTTTTAGAAGCAAACCCAGTATCTCCTCCGCATATAACAGTTTTAATATTGTTTATATTCAAATACTCTAATAACTCTTTAGTTCCTTTTTCATAATTTACATCTTCAAATTTACCCATCGGTCCATTCCATACAACTAAGTCTTCACTATTTATTAATGATTTATATAATTCAATAGTATTATTACCAATGTCAAGTCCAATTTCATTATCATCGATATTGTCTACATTTTTGTTGCCGTTTTCAGTCACTATATCAATAGGAAGAACAATTTTATCTTTATACTTATCTAGTAATTCTTTACAATAATTTATTTTATCTTCTCCAAGTATACTATTACCTACATTTTTACCTATTGATTTTAAGAATGTGAAACACATTCCACCGCCTAATAATATTTTTTTAGAATCATCTACTAAATTTTTAATAACACCTATTTTATCACTAACTTTAGCACCACCTAAAATAATGATTTTATTCTTATTATATATTACCTCTTTTAGATGATCTAATTCTTCATCTACTAAGAATCCAGTAGTTCCACCTAAGATACTTGCAATTCCATAAGTAGAAGCATGATTTCTATGTATAGATCCGAAAGCATCCATAATATATTCATCCGCAAGATTTGCCCAATAAGAAGATAATTCTTTATCACAAAAACTTTCTAGTTTATTTGGATAATCTTCAAATCTAGTGTTTTCCATAAGCATCACTTCACCAGATTCTAAAGAATTTACCATACTCTCTAATTCATTACCTCTAGTGTATTTACAAAATTTAACTTCTCTACCCAATAATTCAGATAATTCTTTACTTACATCATATAAACTGTTATTAACCTTGTCTTCTTCACTTTTAATTTTTCCTAAATGTGACATAAGAATAACTTTGGCACCAGACTCTATTAAATAATTAATTGTTTTAAGACTAGACACTATTCTATTATTATCTTCAATTACTCCATCTTTAATCGGAACATTATAATCGACCCTTACAATTACTTTTTTATCTTTATAATAATTATTAGGTTTAAGCATAATTTACACCTCTATATTTATTATAAAATAAAAAATTATATGTAAACATATATTTATTCATTTTTTACATATAATTTTACTTTTATCTATAATTTACAAAAATATAATAACGTTCTTAACATTTGAGCTGTATAACCCATCTCATTATCATACCAAGCTACAACTTTTATCATACTATTATCAACAACTTTTGTAAGAGCTAGATCGACTACACAACCATGTATATTATTGATTATATCACTACTTACTATTGGATCTTCTGTAACTCCAAAGACTTCTGATACATTTGCCTTAAACATTTTATTAACCATTTCAGCATCAACTACTTTTTCTACCTCAACAGTTAAGTCAATAAGTGAACCGTCACCAACTGGCACTCTAAATGCACTTCCATCTAATTTGCCAGCTAAATCAGGTATTACGTTTCCAATAGCTGAAGCAGCACCAGTAGATGTAGGAATTATATTGAATCCTGCCCCTCTGCCTCTTCTACTAGCATTACCTTTTTTATGAGTTCCATCTATTGTATTTTGATCATTTGTGATTGCATGAACTGTAGACATAAATCCTCTTTTGACAATATAGTTTTTATGAAGAAGATTAAGCACTGGTGCTAAACAATTAGTTGTACAACTAGCAGCAGATATTATTTTATCATCCCTAGTTAATGTATCCTCATTAACACCAGATACTATGGTTTTAGCGTTATCTTTAGCAGGAGCAGATATTATAACTCTTTTAGTGCGCTATACATTTTTCAACACTGGTAAATGCTCCAGTACATTCCAATACAACATCAACATTATATTCTTTCCATGGTATATTTAATGGATTTTCTTCTGATGTAACTCTTATTGGTTTACCATTAACAATCAAATTATCTTTATCATATTCAACCATCTCACTATTTGTTCTATAAATTGTATCGTATTTATAAAGATATGCAAGTTGATCTACTGCGGTTAAATTATTAATTAATACAACCTCTACATTATTCATATTGTTTATTAATTTTAAAGCACATCTTCCGATTCTTCCAAAACCATTAATTCCTACTCTTATCATTTTTATTCCTCCTATTCAAAATAACTATTTCCAATAAATTCCCTTAATACACTAGTTTCTGGTATTGCCTCATCTGGTATTGAAAAGAAATTACCTATAAAATTTATCATTCTTTTAGCCTCTTCATAATTATCACTATCAGTGCTAATTGAATATAAAAGTGGTTCAACATAAGTTCTAAGAGCATTTAATTCATACATAAGCGCAGTATTTATTAATGCGTCTCCTTCGCTTTGATATGGAAACACATATTTTTCCTCACTATTTCTCATTAGCTTCCATCTGCCTATTGTTTCTTCTGCATTATATCCTCTTGTAGAGTTATCTCTAACAATTCTTCTCAAAAGTCTTAAATCCGTAGATGAGATATGATTATGTCTATCCATTCCTAGAGGCGTGAATGGTGAGGCATATATTTTAAATTTAACATTTCTACTAATTTTTTTAGTCAATTCTTCATTTAAAGTATGAAGACCCTCTATAATTATTATATCATTTTTATCTAATTTTATTTCAGGAGTGTTATATTCCTTTACACCAGTTATAAAATTAAATGTTGGCATTTTTACTGTTTTATATTCCAATAATCTTTTTAAATTATTATTAAACAATTTAATATCTATCGCATCAATTGTTTCAAAATCATAGTTACCATTTTCATCTTTAGGTGTGTCTACTCTTTCTTTATAATAATTATCAAGAGAAATAACTATTGGATTTTTACCATATTCTTTAACTTTCAAAGCTATTTTTTTAGATGTTGTAGTCTTGCCCGAACAAGAAGGACCACCTACTAATATTACTTTCACTTGACTTCTAGAAAGAATATCAGTAACTATTTTAGTTATTTCATCATCTTGGATCATCTCATTTATTTTAATAAATTCAGATATTTTTCCATTAATAGCTAAAGCATTTATATCAGAAGCATATGAAACTCCAACTTTAGCCATTTTTTCTTCATAGTCATGAAATATATTTAATACTTTTTCATAATGATGATAAGGTGGGATTACGTTATCTTTTCCTTTTGGGTACATTAAAACTATTCCATTAGGTTTAATAAATTTCAAATCAAATTTTTTTAGTATTCCAGTTGAATAAGGCAAAAAATAATAAAAATAATTATAAAATCCTAATAATTCATAAAAAGTAACATAATTATTACTAATTTGCTTATAAAGTTCAACTTTTTCTTTCTCGTTATTTTTTTCAAAATATTCAATTGCTTTTTTCTTAGGAATAGCTAACTTTTTAATCTCAATATCCAAATCAATAATTTGTTGCATTTTTTTCTTTATAGCATTTACATCTTTTGGGGTTAATTTTCCGTTAACAGTTGTATAGATTGCTTTATCTAAAGAATGCTTAATTCTTACATCTATCTTATCACCATATAATTCTTTTAAAGCCACAATATAAACAAATTGAAGACCAGCTCTATATATTTTTCCACCAACTTTATCATGTATATGGATAAACTCTAGTTCTGAGTTTTCTTCTATTACATATGAAAGTTCAACTATATCACCATTTATAGATGCTGCAATTATATCTTCTTCTGTACCAAGTATATGAATTAATTCATTTACACTTATACCTTTTTTGCAAATAATCTCTCTTTTTCTATCTATTAATATTTTAATTTGTCCGTGCATTTATATCATCCCTTATTATTCAATAATATTTTATCAAAAATATATTAATTTGTGAATAAAATTATTAACTATTAACTAATATAATATTAGGGTGAAAAATGAATACAATACCAACAGTAATAGAAAAACAAAATAATACTGAAAGAGTATATGATTTATATTCAAGACTTCTAAAAGACAGAATTATATTTATTGATGGAGAAATAAATGATATAAATTCAAATATTGTTATTGGGGAACTTTTATATTTGAATTCTAAAAGTAATGAAGATATTCAAATGTATATTAATAGTCCTGGTGGTTCAGTAACAGCAGGAATGGCTATATATGATACAATGAAATTTATAAAATGTGATGTTTCCACCATATGTGTAGGTATGGCTGCGTCAATGGCTGCTTTCTTATTATCAAGTGGCACTAAAGGAAAAAGATATGCACTTAAAAATTCTGAAATAATGATACACCAGCCAATTGGCGGAGCGCAAGGACAAGCAACTGAAATACAAATTGCTGCTGAAAGGATAATAAAAATTAAAAAGAAATTAAATAAATTACTTTCTGAAAACACAAATAAACCACTTTCAAAAATAGAACAAGATACAGAAAGAGATTACTTTATGGATTCAAAAGAAGCATTAGAATACGGAATAATTGATAAAATATTATAAAAGAGTTTAGATTTTTTTCTAAACTCTTTTAATTAAAATAATCTTCTTCATTTTTAGAAATTATTTCTCTTATTTTTCTAAATCTATGATTTATACCACTTTTAGTTATCTTTTTACCGGTTTCTAAAGAGATTATATCAGCAAGTTCTGTCATTGAACTTTCTGGATATTTTTCTTTATAAATACATAATTCTTGTATTTTTTCATCTAGCATTTCAAAATCTTTTAACTCTCTTAACTTTTTAATATCCTCTATTTGTTTTAGAGAAGTTTCAACTATTTTATCTGCATTGGCTTGTTCACAATTATTAAGTCTATTAGTCATATTTTTATGATCCCTATATATTCTTATGTCTTCAAAATAATATAAAGCATTATAAGCACCTAATAATTTTATAAAGTCACTTATTCTTTCTGACTCTTTCATATAAACCATATAATTTTTATTTCTTTTTATTATTTTACTATTAAAATATAAATTATTTAAAAGTACGTTTACAAAATCAGCAGTCTTTTTATATTTAATCATAAATTCTGCATGATATCGCGAAGTTTTGGGATCATTTATACTTCCACAGGCAAAAAATACACCTCTCAAATAAGAGTATCTATCTTCTAAAGTGTCTACTATATATTCTTCTGGAATATATAATCTTTTATTTTTTCTAAATATTGATAAATCTTCTAATATAAAATCACATTTATCTTTAATTGTTATGCATATAAAACTATTCTTTTTAAAATTATTCATATGTATTTTTTCCATACATATATCAATATGATAAAGTTCTTTTATTAATTTATATATTCTTCTTGCCACACTTAACGTTTCAAAATATATTTTAATTTCATTATTCTCTATTAAAGCAGATATATTAATGATTGCGGATAATTCCGCAATCATTTCATCTTTTGAATAATTATTATTTGAAATTTCATTTTTTATATCAGATGTAAAGGACATATTACCACCTTGAATAATATCTTGACCCTTTAGGTGGAAAATTAACTTTTGTTCTAGGATCTATAAGATTTGCTCTTGCTGAAGTCCAACCATCGTACATTCCAAAATGAAGATGGGATCCTGTTGTACATCTATCATAGCCCATTGTTGATACTCCACCTCCAGAATAAGCAATCACAGTTGTTAAAAATACTGTATCACCAACATTAACATTAAATGATTTTAAATGCATATAAACAGTTGTGTACTTCTTACCTCCAACAGAATGTTGAATATAAAGCATGTTACCACCACAATTCGATTTAATAACTTTTCTTGCAACATAACCTGGTGCAGAAGGATAAACTTTAGTGCCTTCAGGAGTTGCAATATCTATGCCAGAGTGAAAATTAGAACCAGATAAATTCAAACTTCTATATCCAAAATTACTAGATATATAACCTGAATCAGTAGGCCTTACAAATCCGTTTGCATAAGGTACATTCAAACAATCACTTATTTCTTGATCCAATTTACATCCATAGTCTTCATAAAATTTAATTTCTACTTCATATGCTTTTATTTCAGCATTCAAGTCTTTTTGCTCATCATCTAAATCATCTAAAGTTAAATTTACTTTAGCTAAATCTTTCTTTAGACTCTCTATTTTTTTCTCTAATTCTTGAATCTTAGCTTCTAATTCTTTTTGTAATTGCCTATTCTTTTCAATCAAGTCATACATTTCATCTATTAATTTATCATTATATTCACTCATTTGTTCAACTATAGCTGTTCTATAAATAAAATCAGTAAAACTCGTTGCTCCAAAAACATATTCTAAATATACATTCTCTCCTTTAGATACTTGCAAAAACCTTAGAAGATCATCGATCTCTTTTTGTTTTTCTTTTATTTCTTCTTCTAATTCTTGTATCTTTATTCTTGCTTCTTCTATTTCATTTTGACTTTTTTCTATCTCACTTATAGAAGAATTAATTTCATTTTGATACTTTTTAACTCTTGCTTGGGCTTCTCTCATTTTAGCTTCATTAGCAGATTTATTAGCTTTAGTAGTAGCCAATTCTTCCTTCATTTGTCTTAAAGTTTTAGCTTCAATATTGGAAGGTATGCTAAAAATTAGAAATGCACTAAATAAACACAATATAATTCCTAATATTTTTTTCATTTATATTTTTAAGTACCTCCTTACCGCTCTATAACTTCCGAAAGCACCAACTAAAACACCAACTAAAAGTACTGAAACTATCAAGTTAAATACTAAAGCATCAGGTTTTACTAATTTGATAATAGCTGTAAATAATTGACCACCTAATCTATTATATAAATATAGATAACCATAACAACAAGCAAAGATAGGTATTATTGAACCTATAAACCCTAACCATAAGCCCTCAAAGAAGAAAGGAAGCTTAATATAGGAGTTAGATGCTCCAACCAATCGCATAATTTCTATTTCTCTTTTTCTATTAGTTATAGTAATCTTTATTGTGTTACTAATTAAAAATGCAGTAACAACTACTAATGCAATAACTACTATATAAGTTACTTTTTTAACTATGTCAAAGATTTTAACAAGTTCTTCAACCATTCCTTCGCCATATTTTACTATAGAAATTTTATCAAATGTTTTAATTTCTTTAGCAGTTTCACCTATAGAGTTAATATCTTTTACTTTAACTAAATATGTGTCTTGAAGTGGATTTGTTTCATTAGTGTAATCATCCATTATGCTATCAAACACTTCTGATTCTGATTGCATTTGCTTTTTAATTTCATTTTTAGACTGAAATTTAACACTTTCAACATTATCTAAATTTTTTATTAAATTACCTACAACATCTACTTCTTCACTAGTTGCATCTCTATTAACAAAAGCAACAATAGTAACATCTTTTTCTATTGAAGTTGTAAAATTATTTACATTTTGTGAAAGAATAATACTAACAGCTACTAATATTAGAGTTATTGATATACAAGATATACTAGCTATGCTTAAACTTAAATTCCTCCCTATATTTGTAAGTGAATCTGAAATACTTCTAAATAAAATTCTAATTCCTTTCATTTTTATAAGTTCCTTTCGCCATATCATTAATAAGAATTCCTTTATCGAGCACTAATACTCTTTTCTTGAACTTATTAACAATTTCCTTATCATGAGTTGCCATTATAATTGTTGTTCCAAGTTCTTTATTTATCTTTTCAATTTCTTTCATAACTTCCATAGAAGTAACTGGATCTAAATTACCAGTTGGTTCATCGCATATTAAAACCTTAGGTTCATTAACAATTGCCCTAGCTATTGATACTCTTTGTTGTTCTCCACCTGATAATTGATCTGGAAAACTTCTCCATTTTTCTTTAAGACCAACTTGCTCTAATGCTTTTATAGTTTTTTCTCTTATTTCACCACTACTCAATCCATACATTTGTAATGCAAACGCTACGTTTTCATAAACGGTTTTTTTAGGTAATAATTTATAATCTTGGAAAACTATACCAAGTTTTCTTCTTAGTTTAAATACTTTCCCATTTCTTAATTTAGCAACATTAATACCTCCTACAAAAACACTTCCTTTTGTAGGTTTTTCTTCTCTATATAAAAGTTTTATAAATGTTGATTTACCAGAACCAGATGCTCCAATAACAAAAACAAATTCACCTTTACTAATAGATACATTCAAATCACATAAAGCAGTTACTCCGTTTTTATATCTTTTATTAACATCTTTTAACTCTATTAACTCCATTTGTACCTCCTAAAACATTATTATACTAAAATATTATTTCTTTTTATATTGTTAATTTTTTCCTCTTAGTTCCACCTAACACTTCATAACAATCACTTACTACTATAAAGGCATCTTTATCAATTTCCTTAATAGCGCTTTTTAAATACGTGTATTTTTCAGTTGGAACAACACACATAAGCATATTCTTTTTAGAACCACTATATCCGCCTTTCACAATATACTCTGTAACACCACTTTGAATAACTTCCATTATAAAGTCTCTCACTTCATCAGTCTTACTTGTTTGTACCATAAACATTTTACTGTCTGATATTCCAAGAGTAACTCTATCAATCATAAATGTTGAAATTGCCACTATTATAATTGCATACATTACCATCGTATAGCCAAAAATATATCCACCTAAAATGATTATTATTATAGATATTATTCTCATTACTTTTCCAATTGGTTTCTTTAATTTATCTGCAATTATTAACCCTAATATACTTGTACCACCAGTAGAATAGCCTATTTTATATACAATTGCTTCCGCAAATCCATTAACAAGTCCAGCTGCAAGCGCATATAAGAGAATGCTATCAAAGGAAAAATTAAGCCAAGTAGCAACATCCTCTGTTAAGAATAAGAATAATGAATATAGTAAGGAGCCAAAAATACTCCCAATTATCTTTTTACCGCCTAAAAATATTAAGCCTAATCCAATCATGAACAGATTACCGAAAAATACAAATTGAGAAACATTCATTCCAATTAGTTTATTTACTACAATTCCTAAACCGGTTACACCACCCGTTACAAAATTATTAGGTACGAAAAATAAATTTACAGATACAGCTGAAAGAAAAGAACCAAACACTAATAAAATAGATGTTTTTATCAAGTTCTTTTTTCTTATTAAATTAAATAATTCCGCTTGTTTTTCTCTTTGTCTACTAAGCCATCCCATAATCTTCTATTCCTTTATACTAAATTATAACATAGTTTGTCATTTATTTCCATCACTTTTATTCATTCGTAAATAAGCATTAATATCACCATTTAGAACTTTGTTCACATTAGGTGTTTCACATCCGGTAATGTTATCTTTTACAAGAGTGTATGGACACATTACATAACTTCTGGTTGCACTACCAAAGTTAACATCCATTACATCTCCTTTTAATCCTTTTAATTTTTCATTAAATTTTTCTTGCTCTAGAGCATATAATTTGCTTTTTAAAATCTCAAATGCTTTTTCTTTATTCTTTAACTGACTTCTTTCATTTTGAACAGTCACAACTATCCCTGTTGGTAGATGAGTTATCCTAACTGCAGAATCAGTTGTATTAACACTTTGACCTCCAGCTCCACTACTTCTATATACATCAATTTTTATATCAGAATCTTTAATATCAATGTTAATATTTTTACTAATCTCTGGAGTCACTAAAACAGAAGCAAAAGAAGTATGCCTTCTTTTACCAGCATCAAAAGGACTTATTCTAACTAATCTATGAACACCAGTTTCACCTTTTAGT
>CAJOJR010000022.1 GCA_905235065.1 uncultured Bacilli bacterium | reverse complement strand
AAAAGAAATATACAATATATTATAAACTTTATCACATTCTCTTTTTTTGCTCTAAACAACAATTTCATTAGACCACCTCTACTAATAACAATTATATAACAAAATATACCCTTCTTCAATCAAAAAAATATATATTAAATTGTATTGTTCTTTTTGCTTTTTATAATTATGTATGTTCCACCAGTTAATACAATAACAAGTAATACAATAAGTATATAAATTATTAATTTAAATTCTTCACTTATTTTTCTTATTGAAATCTCTATGTTATTTGTTTCTTTTAGATTCCATGTATAAATATTACCATTTACTGAATCTGAATTTGTTTTAACTTTATCATTACTAATAAATTCCAAAGTTTCAAAATTCTCACATAATAACTTGCCTGACAAATTTATTACATAATATTTGTTTGTTCTATAGAACTTAACATTTTCAAAACAAGAATTTATATTATATGCATTCTTATATTCATCAAGGTCATATTCAGCTGTTAATGTCACTTTTGTACCATTATCACTAAATTCTTTTACATAGTTCTTATCAGCTGTGGCCTTTATGTCAGAATACACTATATCTGCTTCGATGAAATCTCCATCTTCTAAATCCAAATAATCATTTGCTATTGAATATACATTTTTATTAAAATAATATTCAATTTTTTCTTTAATAACGTTGTTATCATAACTTATAGTATATTTATCAGTAAAGCCACAACAAATACATATTAATCCAATAAATAAAAGCCTTTTATATTTCATATTTACCTTCCATATCCAATTATGTACCTATCTGTAAGTTCTTTTTTACCTGTGCAAACACCATTTTTTCTGACTCCGTCATGTTTACAGCCATTATTATTACCATGAATATAATATAGATACTTATCATCCGAACCAGTTACTATTCCAATGTGTCTCCAACACTTTTTTTCATCTGATCTAGCTGGCATTTTACCATCTCCAGCGTATCCACATTCTTCTACCGCAAAGAAGACAATATCACCTGCACGTGGTGCTCCAAAACTAGATGGATCATACATATGAAGATTATTATAATTATACCAATGAGGAGCGTGATAAAATCTCCCGTCTTTTATCATTTGAGACATAAATCCAGAAACACTTGCACTTTTATAATTCATCCAATTTAATCCTTTATTTGCTTCTTCTACTACGCTAGATACAAAAATTGAGCACCAAGCAGTATATTTGTCGCTTTCAGGATAATATTTAATCTCAAAACCATGCTTCGCAGCAACTGGCATAAAATCTTCTCTTGAATATGGTAGATAGCTTTGAGCAATTTCAACAATTCTTGTCGCAAAATCTTTGTTACTCATATTTTCTTCTTCATATGGTGGATTATAACCACTTTGGTCATTCCATTCAATACTCCCGGTTTCTGTACACTCTCCGTTATCATCACAAATAATCTCATAATCTCCATATTTAAATCTACACCCAGTTAAAATCACTGATAATAATACTGTAATTAATATTAAACTAAAAATTCTTTTATTCATATATACTCCTACATTTTTTTACTCTTATAAAATTTAATAAGTAAATAAACTATCATAAAAGTAATAATCCCCAATAATACATAAAGTGTGATTATAAAAGCCTTATACCCGTTTCTATATATTGTTATATTTATATCATTATCATCTTCTTTTATATCCCAATATACATATTCATCTTCTTCACCATCATTATTAACTTCAAGTTCACTATCTGATTTTAAATATAATCTTTGAAAATTATACTCATCACATTTATAAGAACCTTTAATATTTATTAAATAATATTTAGACTTCTTTTTCAAATTAAATTCATCAAAACAACTTCTTAAAAAATTATTATATTGAAATTCTTTATTTTTATATTTATATGAAAGAGTAATGATTGATTCATTATCTACCTCTTCTACTGCTGTATTATACTTTTTAGAGTTACCCAAAGTATAAATACCATTATTTATCAAGTCTTCCTTAGTTATTTTTCTAAAATCTTCATCATCCACGTTATCACTTGTTTGACTAGCAAAATTAAAAATCATTTTATCTGAAAAATTACCATTTTCAAAATCTATTTCATACCTACTAGTCCAACCAGTGAATACTAATACCGAAAATAATGCAAAGATAATTGTAAATAATTTTTTCATATTTATACCCGCCTCTACAATATAAAGTATATACTAAAACTAATGCTTTTTCAATTAAAAAAGTAAGCGTATAAAACTTACTTTATTAACGAATGTTTTATAATAGTTACAAAATTTTGTATATATTGTTTCTTTATTATCATCAAATCCAAGCTGCTTTTTTATATTATTATATGCAACAGTTCTAGAGTCGCCTTGTATATATAACATTTATATTTGACAAATTTACATTTTATGTATTATTTCCACTACTGCTTTTATTTTGAGAAAGTGCCCATTGTATTAAATCGGAAATTCCATCATTATTTTTATCTTCTGTTAAAGATACTCTTGGCATATCACCATGATTATAACCATCATATATTGTTAAATCGCTCGAATGATTAATAGAGTTAAAACAGTTTGTCATCGCATTACCTACTGTTCCAGCTTCACTATAACCTTTCATTGGTATTTTTTTATAATAATCAATATATTTTTGTTCAAGCTCTGTTTTATCACTACTTACCACTACAATAGAAGAAAATAAATCTTGGTTTTCACCTGAAACCTTATAAACACCTGTTCCACCTAAACTAAATCCTATTAACACTACTCTATTTGTATCAATATTATATTTCTCTTTTGCATACTCCACGATAGCTTTTATTGATTGAATTGCTCTAGTAGTTCCCCATCCTTTATTTGAATCTTTATAATCCAAGTGAGGAGCAATCATAATTGCGGGTATATTTTTTAATCCTGTTGATTCCCAATTTGTGATAAGACTTGGAAAATGACTGGATAATAATTCGCTTGAAGTTCCTCCTTTTTCAGAACCAGCTCCATGCAAAGATATTATTAAAGGAAGTGAGTTACCACTACTAGTCGCTTTTTCTGGTACGTATTCTGCAAAAGGCAATGGATCAGAATAATACTTATTTAATAATCCTGAATTTTTATCATAATATGCCTATGTTCCAGTACCGTAATCTTCATCTAAATAATTTTCTGAATCATTTTGCTGTGGATTTATAGTCGAAACTAAATTCCTACAATCATATACAACTGCATCTTTATAGTAATGAGATAAATCGTGCCCACTTTTTAATACAACCTCAATTATCTCTTTATAACCTTTACCCTCACGATCTGCTTGTTTTATTAATGGTACTATACCGGATCTAGTATTATATCTTACATCTGTAATTTTACCATCTGTATTAACAACTATCATATATGCAGTATCGGCCATAACTTGATCTATTGTATCCTTATACTTACCCGAATAATAATATTCATTAATAGTTTTCATTTTATAATTTTGAGCGCAACTACCTGCTATATACAAATACTCTCCATTTTCATTTTTAATTTCAGTTTTATTAGCTATTATTCTTGGTATTAAAGATTTTAATATAACAGTTCTATACATTATAGCAAATGTATCTCTTGTATTCTTTTTCTCATAATAAGGATTTATTTCTCCTGCGAACACTCCTAGTTGATATGTTTTAAATGTCATGGCTTCTTTTGACATCCAAACTTTTTTTCCTCTTACAACTGTTTCATATGCTCCTCCAAGCAATTGCTCCTGTGGGTCCTTATACATATGCTCATCACTACATGTATAAAGTCTTATTTTAATGCTTTCTGGATTAAGCATCCAACGACATGCTTCTTTTAATTCTTCAGTAACAGGAACGTCTTTACCATATCCAGTTGACTCTCCATAGCCGTTGTTGTTAGAAATATCATTATTATAACTACTACCATATTTATCATAGTTATAATTATATTCATTACAGTTTTCACCATTTTCATCACATATTATTGAATAGTCATCCGCTACATATTCACAACCACAAAAAAGAAAGAGTGAAATAGAACACAAAAATAATATCTTGAATAAATTTCTCTCTTTCATTTTAAACTCCTTTTTTATAGTCCTCCACCACTACCAAATGAATCTAATTCTTGTGGAGTTGCAATTACATTAATTCTCATTCTTCTAGCACCACATACAAACAATGCTTGTCCTTGTTCAAATCTCTTTATTGCGTCTTTTTCTTGATCGTTTAAATCTATTAATTTTGCCAAGTCATCAACAGCTTGTTTCTTAAGTCCCATAACAATGTAATAAGAAGCATTATCAAATATTGCTTTTCCATGAATAATAACTTCTGGGGAAGCAAAGTCAGTAGGTTGTTGTGTAATTATTATTGTACCTGTATTGTACTTTCTACTTCTTCTTTGAACTTGTGCCAAGAATTCAGCACCTAATGTATTCTTATCTGCAAGTAATACGTGTGCTTCTTCAACCATTAATATTGTATTAACATCTTTATCTAGAGTCAATCCCCAAGCATATTTTAATATATTGAAGAATAACGCATTTCTTATATTATCATCACTATTCATTACTTCTTTCATATTGAATACAATGAAGTCACTTGAAAATTGTATAGTTGTATGACCGGTAAAATAATATCTTAATTCTTTTACTAATGGTCTAATTTTCAATTCAAGACGTTCTAGAACATCTTTTTCTCTAGTTTTTTCTGTTATAGAGCGAAGCCTAGCAGTAATAGTTGTATATACATCATCAAATGTAGGAAACATATCAGATGTAATAGTTGAAAAATCAGTGTTTTCATCTATTTTAAATCTTCTATATGTCTCCTGAAGAATTTCACTAAATAATGTTAAGCAATCTTCTTCTATGTCTGGTGAATAATATTTCAAAAATGCTTTTATATTTTGAAGAGTTCTTGTTATTACAGTATATCCAAGTCCAGCTTTTAAATCTTCATCATCAACATCCGGAACAACTTCTAGTGGATTTATCATACCAAATTCTCCACCTTTTCCAAGACTAATGAAATCACCACCATATAAATTAGTCATATCCTCAAGTTCACCTTCAGGATCAATAGCAACAATCTTATGACCATTTCTTATATTACTTCTTAGTAGAAGTTTAGCAGTTACAGACTTACCACTACCAGATGTACCTAATATAACCATATTAGCGTTGTTTCTATTAAATTCTTTCTTTATTTGATACAAGAATTGATTAAATAAGATTATACCTCCAGAAAAATCTACACCTAATAAGCAAGATAATCCTGGATCTTTAATGCTATCAAATATAAATGGATACATAGCAGCCATTGTTACTGATGGCATTGGTATACCTATTCTAGATTCTATATCAGATTTAGGGAAAAGCGCTATTGCACTTTTTAAAACTTTTTCTTGTTCAAATCTCAAAGGAACACCTCTAAGACCTAATGCATCTAAATAATTTCTAACTTGAACTTTCTTTCTATCAAGTTCTTCTTGACTATCAGCCATAATTAATAAGTGCATTTGAAAGTCAAATATTCTTGCATTAGTAGCAGCTAACATAGTAACAAAAGATTCAATTGAATCATAATCTTGTCTAATTCTTTCTTGAATAGTTATGTCTTTTTCTTTTGACAATCTATCTTTTAATTCAGCTACTTCTTTATTAAGCATCTTACTTAAAGAAGAGAAAACAATTGGGATGTGTTTAATTAATAGTTTTACTCCTTCAAGTTGAGTTATATTTGATAAATAACCACTGTATATTGATTTAGGATAACTTATAACAGTTAAAATAGTGCAGTATTTATCACCTATTATCATTTCTCCACTCTTGAATTGTAATCCTTTAGGAGCAACTTCACTTTTAAAAATACTACTCATTAGAAATCACCGCCTTAAATTCAGTTCTTATATTTGAGTTAAAGAAACCATCTAGCAAGTCTCTTAAATCATCATTTGTTGTTTGTCTCGAATCAAGACCACAAGCAGCTAAACCAGAAATTAAATTTCTAATTCTTTTAGCAATAATATCTGGTTTCTTTTCTTTGAAAAGAATAAAATATTCTTTATCAACAGCTCCAAATTCTTTATTCATAAATAATTCAGCTTTATTAATATCTTCTCTTAACATTTTTCTGATGTTAATATTTTGTACCGAATTAAGTTGTACTTGTAGATTATTCATATATAAATTAAGATCTACTGGTTTATCTGTAACCATTAACCAAAATTCATAATCAATAGTTCCATAAAAATCTCTTAAATTATATATAACATTATCTTGACTATCAATATCCAAAATAAAGATATTTTTAGGAGTAATTTTAACACCAGTTAATAACATACCATTATCAAGAACAATTGCATTGTTTGCAATCTCCTTGACTGGTAACCAATTCTCCGCATATTTTGAATCACTATTTTGTTTCATCGTATACACACCAACCTTTCCATGGAAATTCTCTTCTATTTGTAAAATAATTTACAACCTCTCTTATTAATACCAAAGTATTATGATAATTTGCTATTGGTAAGGTTAAGAAAGCACCTAACAATGCCGGTAATAATTCTATTATAACTAGCCCAAATGAATCGGCTCCCACAATAAAGAAAAGAGCAAATGTTATAACAGCACCAGTTAAAACTATTGCTAAATCAATAGGTCTATATACTGAAAAGATTAGCATTCCCCTTTTACTGTTAGCAGGAATTAAATATTCTTGTTTTTCTGGATCCATATTCTTTTTTTCCTTTCTTATTATTCAAATCTATCCTCAAAAATTTCATCTTCAGATTCATCATTTCTAGGTATTCCATTTTCAAATCTTTCAGTATAGAATTCTTCCTCTGTTTCAGCATCTTCAATTTGTTGTTTTTGCTTTTCAGTTATTTCATCATGAGTATCATTAATCGCATCCTCAACATTAGAACCTTCTTCTATTTTTTCAAATACTCTTTCTTCAGCTGGCTTTTCTTCATCAGAATTTAACAATTTTTCAGTTTTTTGCTTTTCTTCTTTCTCATGATTTTCTTTTAATTGATTAGCATTTGGTTCTATTTCCGCTGCTTTTTTTCTATTATCATCTTCTGATGAAGTTTGTTTTTGTTCTTCTTGATATCTTTTTTCAGCTTCCATATCAACATTTCCAAATGCTGAACCTTGTTCAATTGATGGTGCTCCCATATCCCTTGAAGGAGCATGAGTAGTTCCTTGTGAATCCATTTGTCCACCTTTATTTCTAAGTTCATCATCTTGCTTTGTTTGATATTTAGTTCGTAATGTTTCCTTTAATTGTCTTTGTCTTTCTAAACGTTCTTGTGTTTCTTTATCTGTTGAATCATTTCGTTGAGCATCCATCTTTCTTCGAACATCAGGGGTATTATCTTTAGTAGCATCAATTCTACTATTCTCGTCAACAGTTTTCTCAGATGCATCCTTTACACGTCTAAGTGTTTCTTCCTCTTTAAGTTTTTGCTTTGCAGCTGCTTCTCTTGCATCAGCTGCCTTTCTTTCTTTCACGCTACTGCTTGCATGTTCATTAGCATATTTTTCAGTTGCAGTCTTTCTATTATTTCTGGCCTCTTGATTATGATTTTTAGCAAATCCACTAACTTTAGAAGTTGCACCTTCACCAATTGTATTATTTCCTAACTTAGTTAATCCACTTCCAACGTTGTTTTTAAATCCTTGGCCAGCATTATGCATTGCTGCTTTTGCAGTTCCAACAAAGCCAGCCTTTCCTCTTATACCACCAGCTGTGCCACTTGCTAAACCTCCAATAAAACCAGCAGCTCCTCCAATAGTAAGAGATGCTACACCACCGATAATCCCCATAGTTTTAGCAATTAAGCCTTTTCCGCTTTTCATTTCTACACCAAGTATTTTAGAAATTAATTTAGGTAAATTCTTATAGAAAAGGTACAATGAAATGAACACAAGAATCACTAATGTAACTCTGAAAAAAGGATCAAAATCTGATAAAAAGTTTTGATTATTGAAAGCGTTAATCATTTCTCCGCTTACTATATTATTTGCAACCTGGGTTAAAAGTAAACTCATTAATGTCATCATTAAATAAACAATTAAGTACGATATAAATATTTTAACAAACAATTGAGCATATGTCTCCATATATGTTGATATATATTTTTTCAATATTTCTTCACCTTTTT
>CAJOJR010000021.1 GCA_905235065.1 uncultured Bacilli bacterium | reverse complement strand
ATATTTATGTCAATAAAAAAGAGCTAATGCTCTATTTTACTATTTCAGAAGATACCCAATAATAATTACCATTTACTTTCTTAAATGTATGTTTATATGTATTTAATTTATCAGCATATTTATCAAACACATAATCTTCATTTAAAACTATATCACCATTAGTACTTAAGGTAACTTCATTATATTTTTTCCCATTATATATATCATTAAACTCAAAAATTGCTTCATTTTTATCATAATTATTAACAGAATTAAAAATATAATTTCCTCCAGCATCAGTCTCTAAGTAAATAGCTTTATCATAAAAGGAAATATTTTCATTATCTTCTTTTACGTCTGATAATTTTCTATAAATTTTAGTATCTCTTGACCCTCTTGCTCCCCTACCAAAATAATATGTTTTATTAGCAAAAGCATATACATAATCGCCTAAATCATTACCTTCTAACGAAGATAATTGCCCAATAGCAAATTTATCATCGGCTGAAAGAGTAAAAATCTTTTCAGTATTAAATTTATTCTTAATATAACTGTCTATTGTTTCTTTGCTAGCAAAAGGCACTTTAACATCTGAACAATCACCATAGTGACGACCATCATCTGTTATACAATCCAAATCATATGAAAGAGTAAAATTGTTTTCTTTAACATACATTCCAAAAACATATTCTAAAAATTCCTTTGTTGAAATATCATTAATACTTACACTTTTGTTAAAATAAAATCCACCATTATTTGAAGTTAAACTATTATATAGTTGTATTTTATCATTTGATATGTTATTTGTTTCATTTCCACTACTTGATGATTTTTCTCCCTTGAAATAGTTTACTCCATACCAAACACAAAACCCTACTAAACATGTACCAATTATTGTAAGTATTACTATTAATATTGGTGACATTCCCTTTTTCTTTTCTTCCATATTTTTTATTCACTACCTTTCATATGTTTTATTATACTATATATATATAACAATTGCATTATTTATAATTTACATTTTACATTTACGGTGTAAATTATTAGAATTTATATATTTTTAATATTTAATAAATTAAAATAAAAAAACACATATATTAGAAATTCAATTATATGTATTTATTGAAAGTATCGATTTGCATGGCCATTTTTAATGTGTTATTATCACTTAGACATGCTTAAAAAGTGTTAGTGCATTCCTTTAAACTTAGTTTAAAGGAGTGGTTTTATGAGTAAAAGAGATTATTACTTTTTTATAATTATTATCATCTTGCTTATTATAATATATAAAATATTATTTTAAACAAAATGTCCTAACACTTAAGTGTTAGGGTAAACCATCAATATGGAATGCATCTAATATCTTTAGAGCATATCCTTTTTATTATATGAAGTTTCCTTCAAAAAATACATTATATCAAAAATATAATAAAAAATAAATATGATTACTCATATTTATTTAAATCAACTTCATCAATTTCATCTATAACTTGTAATTGACTTTCAACTATTGTTCTAAGTCTTCTTTTAAATATTTTTACATTTCTTTTTAGTGTTTCTAAATCATCTTCTACTTTTTCAGCTTTCATTAAAGCATCATTAATTATTCTATTAGAGTTTCTTTTAGCTTCTTCTATCATTGCGTTTGATTCTCTTCTTGCGATTGCTTTTAGTTTTTCACAAGCATCTTCTGCAGTAAATATAGCTTTATTTAAAGTACTCTCTAGTTTAACATAATGAGCTAATTTTTCTTTAAGTTTTTCATTTTCAGCTTCAGTGGCTTTTGATTTGTTTAGAAGCGCTTCATAATTATTAATTATTTCATTAATAGTTTGATTAACTTCATTTTTGTCATATCCACGAAAAACTGTATTAAATTTTTTCATAGAAACACCTCAATGTTTATTTATTTTTTACCATTCAATTTCGTCTTTTTCTTCTTTTGTTTTCTTTCCTTCTTCTTCAGTCATTTTACCTTGAACACTAACATTTTTTGGAGTACATAAGTAAATACCATTACCTAGTTTTTCCATAGCTCCACCTATTGCATACAAAGTACCAGTTAGGAAATCTAATATTCTTTTAGATTGCTCACTAGTTACTCTTTTGAAATTGACAACAACTGCATTTTTATTTTTTAAATGATCTGCAATTTGTTGACTTTCTGAATACGCTCTTGGTTCAACAAGAATCATACTATTACCTTGATCCACTGATTTTTTAACTGATTCTTCAGTATTACCTACATAATATTCATCTTCTCCATAGTCTTCATCATTATTATTAAATATTTTTTTAAGTTTACCAAACGCCATAATCAACCTCCATGTATCATATCATAATTTATTTTATCACAAACAATACATAAAAGTAAATAATATAAAATTAAAAATTAATTTTATTTAATACATAATCTTTTACTTCATCAATTTTTAAAGTTACTTGTTCCATAGTATCTCTATCTCTTAAAGTAACAGTACCATTATTTAATGTATTATCATCAACAGTTAATGAAAGAGGTGTTCCGATTACATCTGCTCTTCTATAACGTTTACCAATATTGCCAGCTTCATCATAACTAGTCATAAAGTATTTTGATAACATATTATATATTTCGGTAGCTTTTTCAGCATGGATTTTTTTAATAAGTGGTAAAACATTTACTTTATAAGGAGCTAAGTATGGATGTATTTTTAATACTTCTCTTGTTGTTCCATCTTCAAGTGTTTCCTCATTATATGCATTAAATAATAAAGCAAGTACTGTTCTATCAAGTCCATAAGTTGATTCTATTACATATGGAATATATTTTTCATTTGTATCAGGATCTAAGTACATTTGAGGAGTTCCACTAAATTCTGTATGTCTTGTTAAATCATAATTGGTTCTATTATGAGTACCATTTATTTCACCCCAACCAAATGGAAATAAATACTCTATATCACACGCATCCTTAGCATAAAAAGCAAGTTTTTCATGATCATGAAATCTTAATTTATCTTCAGGTATTCCTAAATCCATATAAAACTTCTTACCATATTCTTTGAAATAATTATATAGTTCTGTATCAGTTCCTTCTTTACAAAAAGTTTGATATTCCATTTGTTCAAATTCAATTGTTCTAAAAGTGAAATTACCTGGAGTTATTTCATTTCTAAATGCTTTACCTATTTGACCTATACTAAAAGGAAGTTTACATCTCATAGTTCTCAAAACATTCGAAAAATTAACATATTCTCCTTGGGCATTTTCTGGTCTTAAATAAATTGTATTTTTTGTATCTTCGGTTACCCCTCTTTGAGTTGCAAACATAAGGTTAAATTGTCTTATATCAGTAAAATTACACTTACCACATTTAGGACATGGAACATTATTTTTTCTAATGTAATCTACCATCTCTTCTTGAGTCATTCCATCTCCTATAGAACTTTTTGTATAATCATTTATAAGATTATCTGCTCTATGTCTTGTTTTACATTCCTTACAATCAATTAATGGATCTGCAAAACTTGATACATGACCAGATGCTTCCCAAACTCTTGGATGCATTAAAATATCTGCATCAACTTCATATGCATTAGGACGTTCTTGAATAAATCTTTTTCTCCAAGCGTCTTTTACATTATTTTTTAGTCTACTTCCAAGTGGTCCATAATCCCAAGTATTTGCAAGTCCCCCATATATTTCACTACCTTGAAATATAAAACCATATTGTTTACAGTAATTAACCATTTTTTCCATATTAATTTCCATAAATTACCTCCTAACTAACTACAATAGTTTTTATATCTTTAGACAATATACCGTCATAATTATTTATTTTTTCATTTGAATATGTAATAACAGTTATATTATTACTTTCTAAGTTTAAAAACATCATCAATTCATTTATTAAAATATTTACCTTTGTTTTAACTACTACTATACCTTTTTTACTTACAACAGTAACATATTTAATATTATAATACCTATTAAATTTTAAAGCATTATATATTTTTATAATATCATATCCATTATATAAAACCGAATATTCATTAGTAATTACTTTATTAACAAATTTAATATTTGGATATATCCCAGAATATTCTTCTAATAAACTTTGAATTATACCATTATTAACTGTGATGTATGCAGTATCAATACTAAATATTTTTTGGATTGCATCTATAGTTTCAAGTATTTCATAATTGTATTTATTAACTATATATTTGTTTTCTAAGTTATTACTT
Organism: uncultured Bacilli bacterium; assembly: GCA_905235065.1. Classification (GTDB taxonomy): domain Bacteria; phylum Bacillota_I; class Bacilli_A; order RF39; family UBA660; genus CAJOJR01. The sequence goes on along the minus strand of CAJOJR010000021.1, from coordinate 11,432 downwards.
TTAATAGTTAAGTCAACCATTATATATTTTTTGCCATTAAATTTACCATCTATATTAAATAACCCAAATAATTCATTAGCTTCTTTTCTTTTATAATAGTCATATATCTCTTTACCAGTTTTTATTTTTGAACATTTATCTTTATAATCATTTTCCACAACTAAAGTATTAACTTCATTTTTTTCTTTTCTTACTTTTTTAGTTCCAATAATTTTACCTGACACCGGACTATATATATTGTAATTATTACTCATCAACCCTAAATGTTCTAAAGCATAAACTGATCCACTTTTTCTAAGTGTTAATTTATCAATACTATCATACATTAAATATACGTAACTTGGTGTATTAAATACTTCATACCTTTCTTTTTCCATAAATACCTCTAATCAATTATACAATATTATCTTTGTTATTTAAATAATCTTTTAAATCACTTGCAATATATGCAGGTAAAATTCTTTCAAGTTCTTCTATACTTGCTTCTTTTATTTTTTTAAGAGATCCAAAAGTTTTAATAAGTTCTTTTTTTCTTTTAGAACCTATTCCTTTAACGTCATCAAGTATACTAGATAAGGATCCCTTACTTCTTATTTGTTTATGATAAGTAATAACATATCTATGTATTTCATCATCAATTCTTGTTAACAAATGAAATGCATTAGATCTTTTATCAACGTTAATTACTTCCATTGTATCTCCATCAATTAATTCACTCATTTGATGTTTATCACTTTTTTTAAGACCACATACTTTAATATATAAATTTAAACTATTAAGTGCTTCTTTGCATGCATTTATTTGGTTCTTACCACCATCAACTAGTATTAAATCTGGCATCCTTAATCTATCTTTTAACACTCTAAAATATCTTCTATATATAACTTCTTTCATAGCCATTACATCATCATTTTTTTCAAATGATAATTTAAATTTTCTATAGTCATTTTTAGAGGGCCTTCCATCAACAAAAGTAACCATTGCTGATACTGTATAAGTTCCAAATAAATTTGAATTATCAAATGCCTCTATTACACTAAGTTCATCCATATGTAATAAAGATTTTAATTCTTCTGTTGCATTATTAATCATTTCATCATTTCTATATATTCTTTCAATATCATTTTCTAAAGAAATCTTAGCATTTTCATATACTAAATTAAATAGTTTTTTCTTTATTCCTTTTTGTACACTAACAACCTTAGTATCTAATAAATCTGATAATATTTCACTATCAAGAATATCTGGCACAATTATCTCTTTAGGAGCAATATTATGTTTAGAATAAAAATCTATTATAAATGTTTCAAGTTCATCTTTAACTTCACTAATAATTGGTTTTATATTAGAAGAAGAACCTAATAATTTACCATTTCTTAAAAAGAATATAGAAATTGATATATAACCTTTATCTATATAATAATTAAATATATCTCTATTAACTCCATCGTTAAGTTCAACTTTTTGCTTATCTTCTAGTACTTTCATGTATTCCAAATCATTCTTTAAAGATAAGGCCACTTCATAATTCATATTATCTGAATTAATTTTTATTTTCTCATTTATTTTATTTATTAATAAATCACTATTACCTGATAAAATACTCATTACTTCTTTTATCATATTAGTATCATCAATATCTTTATGAATACAATATCCCAAACATTCATGTATATGATAATATAAACATTCTTTTTTAGGCATATTAACACACTTTCTAAGTGGATATACTCTATTTATTAAATTTACTAATCTTCTAGCTTCATATACACTTGGATATGGTCCATATAAATTTCTTTTCTTTTTATTAATGTTAATTTCTCTTTTAATTATTAATCTAGGGTGAATTTCATTAGTGAGTTCTATATAAGGATAAGATTTATCATCTTTAAGAAGAATGTTATATTTAGGGTTGTATTTTTTAATTAGATTATTTTCTAATATAAAAGCTTCTGCTTCAGTAGAAGTTACTATATATTCAAAAGATTTAATTTCACTAACTAACACTCTAGTTTTACCAGTCACTCTACCAGTAAAATAACTTTTTAATCTATTAAAAAGAATTTTAGCTTTGCCTACATATATAATAGTTCCGTATTGATCTTTCATTAAATAGCAACCACTTTTTTTAGGAACTAAAGATAATTCTTCTTTAAACATAATACTCCCCTCCTTACAGATATATTATAATTCAAACTCCTTGAATTTAAAAGTAAAATATAATATAATGTATGTGTTGAAGGAAACTTCATATAATAAAAAGGACACACCATTATATTAGGGTGTTCCAAGATTTTGGTTTACCCTAACACTTAGGTGTTAGGGTATTTGTTTAAAATAATATACAAATACTAATAAATTTTATATAATTAATACATGGAAGAAATAAGTAAAAGTTTTGTTGAAAACAAAAAATCAAAATTTTATGGATATTTATATAATATTAATTCTGAAGAAGATGTTAATATTATTTTAAATAAAAAAAGAAAATAAAAAAGCTAAACATTTTGTTTATGCTTATAAAATAGGTACCATCGAAAGAAAGAATGAAGATAAAGAACCAAGCGGTACAGCTGGCATGCCTTTACTTGATCTAATAAAAGTTAAAGAATTAGATAATATACTAATAGTTGTTGTTAGATATTTTGGTGGCACATTACTAGGTAGAGGATTACTTACAAGGAGTTACAGAGAGGCAGCTTCCAAATTATTTGAATAATATTTATTATAATGCACATAATATAACTAAGAGTCATCATTACAAGGAGATTTTATATCACACCTTTAATGGATTATATGGCTCTTTTATTATGTAAATAAAGATGCTAAAACTTTAAATGTTCTTTTAATTCCTTTAGCCATAAATTCTTCTACAATATTACTTGTTTTATTTCCAAGTTTACTAATAGTATTAGAATAATCCTTTACTGGAACAATATAATCTTCAATAGATATATCTTTACCATTTTCAATATCTTTCTCAAATCTTTCCATTGCTTCTTTTGTAATAGACATTTTACTGTGTTGATTATATTTATATATATCAGTTATCCTTGTTAAATATAATGCCATAAAAACAATAAAAAATAATGTCATAATAACTGGAAAAATACTTTTGTTTTTTTTATTTTCCATTTTCTCTCTCCTTTATATAATTAGATAATATTTCTGACAATGCATCCATTGTATTATTAACTTCCTCAATTGTATTGTCCACTCCGCCTACCTCAATAAGCATTGAATTTGGTGACATATCCTGATTATATATTCCATTTACTCCCTTACCTGTTTTTTTGGATATACCTCTACTAAGACCCGGATAAATACTATCAACCATATTATTTAAATCAGTTGCAAGTTTTAAATTTGGCTCATAATTTTTATGATCAAGACCAACAACAAACATAATTCTTGCATAATTCTTATTATTGATCTTAGTAAATGTTTTATTCTTTTTAGCAGAATCTCTATGTATATCAATCAAGTATTTGATAGAACTCTCTTTTTTTAACATGAGTTCTATAAAGTGTCTACTTGCTACATAACTATAGTTATATTTAAGATTATTATCATTTAAATACTTTTTAATATTGTTGGTTTCCACTATAGATGGTATTCCCCTATCATATAGTTTCTCTTTTAAAATATAAGACGCAATTAGAACATTAGGTTTAACACTATAATCATATGAATACTCCATATTATATGCTTCTAATTGATGTGAATTATATATATAAACAATTGGATTCTTAGTATCAATTTTAGTAGTATCTTCGACATAATCCGACTCAGAATTATCATAATCAAAGTAATCATCACTTGATACTTTCATAATATCTTTTTTATCAACCACTTTATTCATGAGAGAATATACTAAATTTTCAGGAGTGGTTATATTTATATCCAAAGCACTATTTATAATACTATCTTCTTTAATAACTTCCTTTAAAGCCGTATCAAACAAAAGATCTTTTAGATTTATAATTTTACCATTAAATATAATACCCAACATAAAATAAATAGTTATTATTATAATAATCAATGACATTAATTTTTTTATATTTATAATTTTTTTATTCTTAAATTTTCTTTTCATAGCTTCATTATATATAATTAAATATGCAAAAAATGTTGAAATATAACTGATTTTATTTGATTTTAAAAGTATTTTATGTTAATATTTTAATAGTATTTAAAGGAGGTGGATTATGCCTAATATCAAAAGTGCTAAAAAAAGAGTATTAATTACTAAGAAAAATAATGTTTCTAATAACAATGTTAAATCAACTATGAGAACAGCTATTAAAAAATTAGAAAAAGCAATTGCTAATAAAGAAAAAGATGTTAAAACTTTATTCGATGATGCTAATGCTAAAATTGATAAGTGCTTAAAAGCTAATATTATTAAAGATAATACAGCTGCAAGATATAAAAGTCGTTTATCAAAAATGGTGAACAATAATAAGTAGTAGTTTTTTACTACTTTTTTTGTTATAATTTTTTTATGAGAAAAATAAGAAATATAGTATTTAGTTTATTAATAGTATTCTTTATAATGTTTATCTATTTAGATTATGATAATGTTTCTGCTTATTTAAAAAAATTAGTTACAAAAAACAATCAAGTGGAATTACCAGAATCAAATAAATATAAAAGAAATTATGGATATAAAAGATTTACAAATGAAGAAGATTTTATACCTCATTCTTCTAATGATATAGAAAATATTTTTTATAATATTCTAAATAACGGATGGGATGAGTTCATATTTTATTGTCCAAGTGATTATGAAAAATGTACAACCGATGTTGAAAAGATAAGCTCAGATGTCGATGTAATGAGCAAAATAGCTGGATATGTAAGTCCTTATAATGCTCATGATACAATAAACACTAATATATCTTCATATGGTGAGGTTTATGTAAACATTAGTAAAAAATATACACAAAGTGAAATTGAAGACATAAATAATAAAATTATACAAATATATTATGAATTACATTTGAAAGGTAAATCAGTTGAAGAAAAAATAAAATTATTTCATGATTATTTAATAAAAAACACTACATATGATGAAACATTCGCAAATAGCAAAAAAAGTGTGTATAACTCTTCTAAAGCAACTGGTGCTTTAATTGAAGGTCATGCAGTTTGTGGAGGTTACGCAGATGCTTTTGCCCTATTCTTAGATTATATTAAAGTTCCAAATATAATTATTTCCAATAAAAATCACGCTTGGAATTTAGTTTCATATGACGATATTTGGTTGCACATAGATCCAACATGGAATGATACAGAAATTGAAAGATTTAATTATGAATTTTATATGGTAAATACAAATAAATTATTAAAACTAGACTCGAAAGAGCATTCATTTGATAAAGAATTTTTTATAGAGGCAAATTAAAAGAAAGTTTAAAAACTTTCTTTTATTATTCTAAACACTTCTTCTATTGACTCATTAAAATTATTGTAATTAACATTAACTTCTATTTTATCTTTAAATTGATTATTTATCCAAGTTAGCTGTCTTTTAGCATAATGTCTAGTATCCTTTTTTATTTCATCAATCGCTTCTTCCAAAGTTATATTTTCTTTAAAATATTCATTCAATTCTTTATAACCTATTATTGAGTTTGTATTTATATTTTTATCAAATAAGCTTTTTGCCTCTTCTATTAAACCTTTTTTTATCATGTCTTCTACTCTATTATTTATTATTTGATATAGTTCTTTTCTATCAGGCTTTAAATATATCATTTTAAAATCATATAATGGTTTATCTTTTAATTCATTATTTTTAATTATATTTCCAGTATTATTATAGTGTTCTAAATATCGTAACAATCTTTTTCTATTATTTATGTGAATATTATTATTTAAATCAATACTGTTTACTAATTTTTTTAATTCTTCATTAGTTAAATCTTTATAATCATTTTTATTTTTAATCTCAGGTTCTAAATCATAATCATATAAAAGTGATTTTATATAAAGTCCTGAACCACCAACTATTATAATATTTTTATTTTCATTTATTAATTTATTTAATATCCTTCTTCCATCCTTTTGATAATCATATATTGTATATTTCTTATCAAGCGAAACACAATCAATTAAATGATGAGGAATAGCTTGCATCTCTTCCTTTGAAATTTTTGCTGTTCCTATATTAACATCTTTATAAACTTGTACTGCATCAGCATTGATTATTTCTGCATTCAAATACTTAGCAAGTTCTATACTCACTTTTGTTTTACCACAAGCAGTTGGCCCAACTATAACTAAAATTCTACTCATATTTATCATCTGACTTTAATACTAATTTTTTATTAGAAGATTCTACTATATTACCTTGCTCATCTATTTCTAATCCCATTGAATATAAATATTCCATGTGCTCATCCAAAATTTGTTTTATTTCTTCTAAAAATTTTTTATTTGTATCCATATTCAATCCCTCCTTTAATTAACTCTCTTAAACATTTTTTCGAGTTCATGTTTAGGATATTTAATGATAGTTGGTCTTCCGTGAGGACAAGTAAATGGACTAACACATTCAAATAATCTTTTTATTAGAGTCTCTTGTTCCTCGTAAGAAATACTTGTATTTGCTTTAACACTCATCTTACATGCAAGTGTCATTGCTACTCTATCATTAAATTTAATTCGATCAAATTTATCTTTCATTTCAAATATTAAATCAAATATTTTTCTAATACTTTCTTCTTCTAAACCTTCTCTTAACCATGTTGGATGAGATAATACCCTTATTGTATTTACTCCAAAGTCTTCATAATTAATTCCTATTTCTTTTACTACATTATCATATTCTTTTATTGTTAAATATTCATCTTTTGTAAGTTCTATATTAATTGGAAATAATAAACTTATTTGATTATTATCCATGTTTTTTAATTTATTCAGCATATATTCATAATTTATTCTCTCATTAGCAGCATGTATATCCATCATATAGACCATATCTTCACTTTGAGCAAATAAGTATGTTCCAAGTGCAAGACCAACAGGCTTGATTAAGTTTTCTTCTGCCTTTTTAGCAAAATATTCAGCTTTTGGTTCATCCACATTAAAATTAAGTGCCACTTCTTCATAGACTTTTTTAGGTTCTTCTTTAACTTCCAGTAATGGATTTGTATCATACTCTTCATATGAATGAGCAACTTCTTTAGGAGTCTCAACATATCCTTTTAATAAATTATCAGTTTCATTTAATTTATCTCTTATTAAAGAAAATAGCAATTCTTCTAATGTATCCATTTTACTAAATTTAATATCTTGTTTAGTTGGATGTATATTTACATCAACAAGTGTTGGATCAGCTTCAATATTTATAACAACAACTGGAAATTTAGTTTCCGCTAAAAATGTATGATATGCATCTTTAATAATTCTATTGATAGTTGTATTTTGAACCACTCTATTATTAACAAGAGTTATCATTCCACTTCTAGTACTTTTTTGAATATTTATATTTGTTATATATCCTTCAATCTCATAATCATAATTAGATCCTTTTATATGTAACATATTCTTGCTTACGTTGTATCCATATATTTCATATATAGTTTTAAGTAAATCATTGCTTCCAGTTGTTTTTAATACTTCTTTATCATTATTGTATAAAGAAAATGATATTTCAGGATGAGATAACGCAATACGTTCTATAATTGATACAGTTGATGCTAATTCCGCATTCTCACTTCTTAAAAATTTCAATCTTACTGGAGTATTATAAAAAATATCTTTTACCTCAATAATTGTTCCTTTGTGGGATACTCCAGAATTAGTAGAAATTAATTTACCACCTTCTATTATTACTTTTGTACCTTCATCATTTTTACTTGTTTCAAGTACTACTTTAGAAACAGAAGCAATTGACGCTAGCGCCTCTCCTCTAAAACCCAAAGTATTTATAAAATATAAATCAGTTTCATTTTTAATTTTACTAGTAGCATGTCTATCAAAGCAAAGAGTCGCATCTTCTTTATTCATTCCAGATCCATCATCAGTAACCTTTATTGATTTAATACCGGAATTAATAAGATCTATTTTTATGTTTTTACTTCCGGCATCTATACTATTTTCAACTAATTCTTTAGCTGCATTACAGATTCTTTCAACAACTTCACCAGCCGCAATTTTATTTGAAAGATTTTCATCCATTACTTTTATAATTCCCATAATTCACCTATATCATTTTATCTCTTATACTTATTAAATCTAGATTATTTATATATATTTTTAAATTTCCTTTTTTATTTAGCTTAATAAAACCTAATCCACTTATAACAATATCTTTTTTACCTTCCAACTCGTACTCTTTATTGTTAAAGTCTAATAAGTACTTTTTATTTTTAGTTTTAAATTTTTTATATTGAAGTTTATTACTCATATAAAAGTTTAAACTATTATTATCACCTTTATAATCAATTCTTAGTATATCATTAATTATAATTGAATCTCCATCTTTAACTTGAATTGTTTTTATTTTCAATTCCTTTTTAGGAAGTATTTTTAATAACTTAGTATTATCTACTTCATTATATAATGAGACTTCATATTTAAAACCAGGGGTATCTATAAAATTAATTCCATTTATATTTATATTAATATTCTCAAGAGTTGTATTTGGCACTGAAGAGGTAGTTATTAATTCTTTCTTGTCATTTAATCTTAAAAACGCATTTAAAAGAGTGGATTTACCAGCATTTGTAAGTCCTGATATAAAAATATTTTTATACTTCTTTTCTGTTAATATACTGAATATTTTATCTATATTATAATTATTTACACCACTTACACAGTATACATTATCAACATCCATAAACTTATCTTTAAAATATTTAACTATTTTACCTTCTTTTATACCTCTTGGTAATATATCAAATTTAGAAAGTAAAATGTATTTTTTATTTTTAATTAATTTTAAATATTTTAAATTTTCTTCATTTAAGTTTAAAATATCTATTACAAACAAAACTGGATAATTTGATTTATTAATATTACTAATTATTTTATTATAATTAACTTCTCTATTTGTATTAGAAATTTTCCCATAATGAATTAGTTTAAAACAATTTTCACAATAAAAAGAATTTTCTAATTTATTTTCTCTTATGTATCCCTTAGAAGATTTATCATTAGATTGTAAAATAGAACCACAACCAATACATATCTTAGTCATAATATTTTCCTCTTGTAAATAAGTCTCTTTTTCTAAATGTTCTAAATATTATTTTTTCTATAAATCTATTAAAAATAGAAACAACAAAATCTTTCTCTCCCATTGGATTAACTAAAATACTTGTAAATCCCATTCTATTGGCACCATATATATCTGTAAGTAATTGATCACCTATCGCAGCAATTTCATCAGGAATATAATTATAATTATTCATTACTTTTATATATTTTTTATTACTTGGTTTTCTAGAAGAAAAACCACTATCAACCGCTAAAGAATTTTTAAATGGTTCAACTCTCTTTTTACCACTATTAGATAAGATAAGACACTTAAAACCCATATTTTTTAATTTATTAAATAAATTAATTAACCTTTTTGTTGGTTTGTTTAAATCTATTGATGTTATTGTATTGTCCAAATCAAAAATAAGACATTTAATGCCAGAGTTCTTTAATTTAACATAATTAATCTTATAAACACTTTTTTGATATATATCAGGTAAAAATTTACTAAACATATTATAACCTCTCAATAATACAATTATATATGTTTTTATACCAAAAATAAAGAGTGTTATTTATTATTCTTGTTAACATTTAAAATAATTCCCACTTCTATCATACTTACAAGTAAAGATGATCCTCCATAAGATAAAAATGGTAATGTTACTCCAGTTACTGGTATTATTCCTGTTACTACCATTAAGTTTAAACAAGTTTGAAATATTAACATAAAAGAAAGACCAAATACTAAATATTTACCAAATAAATCTGTTGTTTCAAGTGCAATTTTAATTGATGTAATAAATAGTATTATGAATAATGATATTACTACAGCACATCCTAAAAATCCAAATTCTTCTGCAAGTATAGAAAATATAAAATCCGTTTGAGGTTCAGGAAGATAAAAATGTTTTTGTCTAGAATTTCCAAGACCAAAACCTAATAGTCCTCCAGGCCCAATCGCATATAAAGATTGTATAATTTGAAAACCACTTCCTAATGGATCACTCCAAGGGTTTAGATATGACGTTATTCTTTTTAATCTATATGGAGCTATTACTATTAATCCAACAATACCAAGTATTCCTACTATACCAAGTTTAATAAATATACCAAGTTTTGAACCTGATATAAAAAGTAATCCTATTAAAGAAATAACAATTACCATACCAGTTCCAAAGTCTGGTTGTAAAAGTATTAATAAAAAGAACAGGATTATAAAAACCATTATTGGTAATAAAAACTTATTTGTTTGTTTTTTATATTTATTATTTTTTTCTAAGTATTTGGAAACAAATATAATTAATCCTATTTTAGCAAGTTCACTTGGTTGTATTCCAAACCCACCTATTCCAAACCAACTTCTACTACCGTTTCTTACTGTTCCAATACCAGGTATTAAAACTAAAGTAAGCAATATGAAACATACTAAAATTATTAAATTGCTTTTCTTTTTGTAAATTCTATAATCTATTTTTGATGTTATTAACATTAAAAATATTCCAACTATAAAAAATATTCCTTGATTAATTAAGTATTTATAAGGATTATTATATTTGAACTCTGCCCATATGTGGCTTGATGAATATATCATAATAATACCTATTAAACTTAATGATATAACTGAAAATATAATTATTCTATTTTTTTTCATGATTTCCCCAATAAAAAAGAAGTATGAAATACTTCTATTTAATTATATTTTTTTATGATTTTTTTATAACCAAACATGATTTTTTTATAACCAAACACCATAGTAAATTGCAACCATTCCAAGCATAAATCCAACTATCCAAAATAATTTTACTATATCTCTTTCATCCCATCCAAGTTTTTCAAAATGATGATGAATTGGTGCCATTAAGAATACTTTTCTATGTAATTTTTTTATTGCAAATATTTGAATAATACTTGATAATGCCTCAATTACAAATACACCGCCAATAATTGCTAAAGAAAGTTCATGTCTTGTAAGAATTGCTACTGCTGCAAGTGCACCGCCTAATGCTTGTGAACCGGTGTCACCCATAAATATTTTAGCAGGATTGGTATTGAAAACTAGAAATCCTAGTAGTGATCCAACTAATATAAAGCAAAATATTGCTATTTCTTGATATCCTTGCACCCATGTTGTTCCCCATGTGATAATACCAAAACTTAAGAACGCAATTGCTGAAAGGCCACCTGCAAGTCCATCTAATCCATCAGTTAAATTAACTGCA
>CAJOJR010000020.1 GCA_905235065.1 uncultured Bacilli bacterium | reverse complement strand
TATTAATTATAGGTATTACTGTGTTTATATCATATATACTCCATTTTGCTTTAAATTTTAAAAAGGGTAGATTTCTTATTTTTAAAATATTAATTCTTAGTGTAATTATAATGGTATCAATATTTGGATTTTGTAAATACTTAATATCAAAAGACTATACTAATGAATTAAAAGAACTTGAAAATCAATTAAATGTTAATCAAGAGTTAATGAAAGAAAGACAAGAAGAATATGCTTTAAAATCAAAAGAAGAAGAAAATAATTGGAATTTAACTCTTGAAAATTTAGAAAATGATGAGAATAATTTAAAACATTATGTTGATAACCTTCCTGTTATAGGTATAGGAGATTCTGTGATGTTGGGAGCTATTAAAAATTTATATGGAGTATTTCCTAAAGGCTATTTTGATGCAAAAACATCTAGAACTGATTGGGAAGCTAATGGAATATTGCAAAAATTAAAGAATAGAGGAATGTTAGGAGAACCGATTATATTTGGTCTTGGCACGAATGGCCAGTGTGGAGCGTCTTGTAGAAATAAAATTTTTAATACAGTTGGAAATAAAAAGATGTTTTGGATAACAACTACAAATAGAAAGATGTCTTTTATTAATGGAGAGTTAAAGGAACTTTCTAAGAGTAAAGATAATATTTTTATAATAGATTGGGAAAATGAATCTAAAGGACACTCTGAATATTTTTTAGCAGATAAAATTCATTTAAACGATGTAGGTAAAAGTGCTTACAGCAAATATATTTATAATGAAATATATAATAATTATTTAAATGATATTAAGAATAAAAAAGAAAAAATGATAGAGGAACATACTGAAAAATTGAGATCTAAGATTGTTTTTTATGGTAATGATATATTATTAAATTCTTTTGAAAACTTAAACGGCATCTTTACAGATTCTAAATTTGAAATAGATAATTATACTTATGAAAGTCTATATTTAAAACTTAAAGAAGATTTAAAAGCAAATGATTTAATAAACAATTATGTACTTGTTTTTGATAGTAGTTTTAGAATAGCGGAAAATGAATATAAAAGATTAGTTGACTTATTAGAAAGTAAGAATATTTATGTTTTATTTGTTAATAGTCGATATAATTTAAACTATAAAGAAGTAAAAGTTATTAACATTGATAATGATTTAAATCATAATAAAGATTACTTATTAGTTGATAAGATTCATTTATCAGATGAAGGTAATAAATATTTAATTGAAAGATTAAAAGAAAAAATTAATTAATTTAATATTCTTTTAATCTTTTTAATTTATATTATAAATACGTTTCATAATTGGATAAAAGATGTTATAATATTTAAGTAAGGATAGTGTGATATGGGAGCAAAAGTATTTAGGACAATTGATGAACAAATTGAAATTTTAAAAGAAAAAGGATTAGTAATATCTGATGTTGATAAGGCAAAAGATATACTTCTTAGGGAAAACTATTTTTTCTTAAATGCATATAGATTTGTATTTTTAAAAAAGGATGGTAGTAGGAAATTCATACCGGGTGTTACTTTTGAAGAGTTATATGCTTTATTTCAATTTGATCGACAAATAAGAAATATAATTTTTAAAAACATATTAATTATTGAGAATAACTATAAATCAATGTTTAGTTATGTTTTAAGTAAGGCATATGGTTATAAAGAAAGGGATTATCTAAATCCTAATAATTTTGATAGTAGTAATGGTAAAATAAGACAAATAAATGATTTGTTAAGAAAGATAAAAAGACAAATAAGGATTAATGCTCCTCAAAATAGAGCTACTTCTCACTATATAAATAATTATGGATATATACCTTTATGGGTTGGAGTTAAAGTACTAAGCTTTGGTTTAATTAGTGAAATGTTTGAAATAATAAGAAGTGATGATAAAGAAGAATTGGCTAATATGTATAATTTAAAAGTAAGTGATCTTGAAGATTATTTACCTATACTTGCTAATTACAGAAATTTATGTGCTCATGAAGATATATTATTTGACCATGTAACTCAGAAACAAATAAATGATACTAAATATCATAGTTTATTAAATATTGAAAAAAATGAATATGATGAATATATACATGGTAAATCTGATTTATTTGCATTAATAATTATTTTAAAAGGAATGCTTTCTTCTGATGATTTTAAAATGCTTATGAATGAAATAATATATGAGTTTGATTCGTTGGAAGGAAAATTAAAAAGTATAAATGTTAGTTCAGTATTAAATAAGATGGGATTCCCAAAAAATTATAAGGAGGTAATGTACATTGAGAAATAATAAATTAGGTTATATAATATTATCTATTTTATGTATAACTTTAGGTTGTTTGATTATGTATGGAGTAATCTATTTATTTCCTAATACAATTGTTAAAACTGTTACTGAAGAAAATAAAACGGTAAATGTAGTTGATGAGGGTATATCTGAAGGAATAAATAACATATATAATTCAGTAGTTGTTATTGAAACATATAAAAATAATAAAGTGATGTCTACAGGTTCTGGTTTTGCTTTTAAAGAAGATAAAAATATAATATATATATTGACAAATAACCACGTTGTGGATGGTGGAACTAAGGTGGTACTAACATTACCTAATGATGAAGAAGTTGAGGCTCAATTAGTTGGTAAAGATTCATATACTGATATTGCAGTATTAAAAATAGAAAAAAATAATAATTTAAAAGTTGCTAAATTATCAAGTTCAGATAACGTTAAAGTTGGAGATACTGTTTTTGCAATTGGCGCTCCACTTGGAAAGCAATTTAAAAGTACAGTAACAAGGGGAATTCTTAGTGGAAAAGATAGACTTGTTGAAACAACATCTAGTAATGAAGAATTACTTATGAATGTAATGCAAACTGATGCATCTATAAATCCTGGTAATAGTGGTGGTCCTTTATGTGATGTTTCTGGTAATGTAATAGGTGTAACTTCTTTGAAAATAGTTGAATCTTCTGTCGAAGGAATTGGTTTTGCCATTCAAATAGATGATGCTGTTAATTATGCTAATAGTTTAATAGAAAATGGTAAAATAGTGAGAGGATATGTTGGAATATCAATGTTAAATGCAAATGAAACTTTTCAATTAATGAGAAATGGCATAACACTTGATAAAAATATCACTGATGGTGTATGATGGTGTAGTGGTTGTAGAGGTTATTGACAATTCTCCCGCTTCCAAAGCTGGTTTAAAAGAAAAAGATGTTATTGTTAAAGTTGATAACAAAGATGTAAAAAATATATCTGAATTTAGATATTATTTATATAAACATAATGTAGGTGATGAAGTAAATATTACTGTTTACAGAAATGGTAAAACGGAAAGTATAAAAGTTAAGATAGAAGCATCTAATTAAAATGGAATAATATATATTCCAATTATTTATGATAAACTTAATTAGTATAGCGAGGTATTAAATGCTAAAAGAAACAGTAAGGAATTTTATTAAAAATATTAAATTTTTTGCAATTGTTTTAGGTATAGTTATTTTATCTATACTAGTTTCTATATTGTTTAAAAAAAGTAGTGAAATAAAAGAAATAGAAGAACTTCCAGATAATATTAATATGTCTACTAATAAAGTTATAATAAATGAAATACAAAGTTCTAATGGTGGTACTTATGCTGATGAAAGTGGTAATACTTATGATTGGATTGAACTTTATAACGGAAGTAGTAAAGATAAAGATTTAACTGGATATAGTTTATCTGATAAAAATAATGAAATTAAATGGGTATTTCCAGATGGAACTATTATACCTGGCAAAGGTTATATAATAATATTTTTAAGTGGTACTAGAGAAAATGGTTTATATGCTAATTTTAAATTAAAAGCATCTGGTGGAGAGATTTTAGCACTTAGAAATTCAAAGAAAAAGGTAATTGATGCAATTGAAACAGTTGCTGTATCTAAAAATCAAGTAATGGCAAGAATGGAAAATGGTAATTTTGTAGTTACTAATATGCCAACTCCTGGTTATGAGAATTCAAAAGAAGGATATGATAGTTTTATTAATAAAAATGAATACTCTGAAAATAAAACTATTTCAATAACAGAGATATTACCAAATAATAAAGGATATTTTAAAGACTCATTTGGAAATTATAGTGGTTATATAGAGGTAACTAATATTTCTAAAGATCCTGTTAGTTTAAAAGGTTATACAATATCTAATAATGAAAGTGTTCCATATAAATGGGCTTTACCAGATATAGTATTGGGAGCAAATGAAGTATTAGTATTATATACATCTAATAAGAATTATTATGAAAATGAGTATCACACTAATTTTAAATTAGATAATACAGATGGAGTGATAATATTATCATATAAAAATAAAATAGTTGAAAAAGCAGAATACCAAGTTTCTAATGGACTTGCTTATATAAAGACAAAAGATAAATTTTATGAAAGTAATATGATTAGTCCGGGATATTTAAATGGTTCTTCTGGAGTAAGTGAATTTCAAAAGAAATATTATACTAAAAATAATGGTTTAATAATTAATGAAGTAATGAATTCTAATTATAGTTATTTAGCACAAAATGGTGGTAATTATTATGATTGGATTGAACTTTATAATAATTCAAAAGAAACAATTAAGTTAAAAGATTATTATTTAACAACTACAACTAATAGACCAAAAATGTATAATTTACCTGATGTTGAATTAAAACCGGGTTCTTACTATGTAATAATGGCATCAGGAGACACTAATTTATCAAATAATAGTTATAAACATTCTAATTTTAAATTATCTGATAATGAAGGATTATTCTTATATAAAAATAATAAAGTAATTGATTCATTATTTATGTCAAATATTCCAGTGGGATATAGTTATGGTAGAGGTTCAAATGCTGGATTATATTACTTTAGTAATCCGACCCCACTCAAAGCAAATAATTCAGGAAATATGCAAATATCATATACCCCGCTTTTTAGTAAAGAAGCAGGGGTTTATAATAATATAGAGAGTTTAGAACTTGAAATTTCTTGTCCTGGAACACTCTACTATACAACCGATGGAAGTTATCCAACAAAAAATTCTAAAATTTATAATAGTTCATTAGATTTTACAAAAACAGTTGTTGTTAAGGCTATTTGCTCTGAAAATGGCAAATCAAATAGTAAGCTTGTAACTAAATCATACATTATTAATGAGAATCATACTTTACCTGTGATGTCTATTTCAATAAATCCAAGTGATTATAATTCAATATTAAGTCATGCTTGGACAACGGGATATGAAAAATCTTCTTACACTGAGTTTTTTGAAGATGAAAATTCATTTAGCATTCCTACTGGGTTTAAATTATTTGGTGGATCAGCAAGAAGTGAGCGAAAGAAAAGCTTTTCTATAACTTTTAAAAAGAAATATGGTCAAGGAAAACTTAATTATCAAGTTTTTGATAATAGAGATAATTCTGTTTATGATACACTTGTAATAAGATCTGGTTCACAAGACAATAATAGAGCAATAATAAGGGACGTACTTGGAACAAGTCTTGTAGACGGAAAGATAAATGTAGATGTACAAGCATATAAATCTATAATATTATATTTAAATGGTAAATATCAGGGTGTTTATTTTATCAGAGAAAAGGTAGATGAGAACTTTATTGCTTCACATTATAATGTTGATGGTACTAAATCAGACTTAATTAGAATAGATGGGGCTGTATTATATGGAAGTAAAGAAAAATATAATAAATTAATAAATTATATAAGCACTCATAACATGGCAAATCAAGAATATTATAATGAAGTAAGTAAAATGATTGATATTGATAGTGTAATTGATTTTTGGGTAGCTGAGACTTATGTTACTAATAATGATATAATAAATTGCAAAATGTTTACTCATCCTGATGTAGATGATGGAAGATTTAAATATATATTTTTTGATTTAGACTTTGCTTTTTATAATTATTTTGTAAATTACTATAGTTTTTCAACCAATTCTTCAATGCATGGAATTCCAACTACTATTTTAAGAAATTTGATGAAAAATAGTGAATTTAAGAAAAAATATCTTGAAAGAATATCGTATCAATTAAAAGAAGTTTGGAATGAAGAAACGATTATGAAAAAATATAATGAAATTCTTGAAGAATTAGAGCCAGAAATGAGTAGAGACTTATCTAGGTGGGGCAGAACAAGAAAAGAATGGGATTATGAACTAGGAAGATTAAAAACATATATTCAAAAAAGAAGTTCTTATATGAAGAGTCAAACTAAGTCATATTTTAAATTATCTAATTCAGAATATAAGGAGTTGTTTGGATAATGAGAAAGTATAGAAATGAGATTAAGTATATAATTTCTAAAGCTATCGCAGTAGAACTTAAAAGTAAACTCAGTGGAATATTAGATTATGACTCAAACGCTGATAAAAGTGGAGAGTATATAATTAAAAGCTTATATTTTGATGATTTAGAAAGTACAGCTTATTATGAAAAAATAGATGGAGTTTTATATAGAAAAAAATATAGAATAAGAACATATAATGATGATGATAAGTATATAAGATTAGAAAGAAAATATAAGCATAATAATTTAACTAGTAAGGATCAAATGTTGATAAGTAAAGAAATTTATAGTAAAATATTAAGTGGTAATGTAGAAGATATTGATGTAAGTGAAGACAACTTACTTAGTCAATTTATAATGGAAATGAAGGCTAAACATTTAGTTCCATCAGTGATAGTTGAATATAAAAGAACACCTTTTACATATCCGCTTTCAAACATAAGAATTACACTTGATGAAAAAATTAAGTCTGGTAGATATAATTATGATATCTTAGATGATACTCTTCAAACATATAATGTTATAGGTCAAAATGAAGTAGTACTTGAAGTAAAATATGATGATTTTTTACCAGAACATATAGAAAAAATATTAGAAACAGTTCCTGCATATAGGCAAGCGGTATCTAAGTTTGCGTTATGTAGAAGCGTGAAGTGAGGGATTATTTATGAGTTTTGTTGATACAATTAAAAAAAGTGTTTTATCAGAGTTTACTGGAACACTTTCAATCGGAGATATGGCATTATCTTTATTAGTAGCTTTCTTAATAGGAATATATATTATTTATATTTATAAGAAAACTTATACTGGAGTTGTTTATTCTAAATCATTTTCTTTATGTATAATAATGTTATCAATGGTAACAGCATTAATTATAAGAACTATTAATTCAAACTTAGCTTTGTCTTTAGGTATGGTTGGTGCATTATCTATTGTTAGATTTAGAACAGCAGTTAAAGAACCGGTTGATACAGCGTTTATGTTTTGGGGAATATCCGCAGGTATTATGGCTGGAGCTGGTTTATATATTCCTGGAATAATAGGATCATTATTATTAGGAGCTTTCTTCTTTGGAAGCTATCTAATGGGATTTAAAGCAAATGCTAGATATTTATTGGTATTAAAATTTGAAGATGATGCTTATGAAACGGTTTTAAAAGGTGTTAAATCATTAGGTAAAACTAAAATGAAAAGTAATAGTTCATTTAAAGATACAATGGAATTAACTTATGAAATAGATATCAAAGTTAAAGATGAAGCAACTAAAAGAAGAATAGTTGAATCATTTAAAAAAGTTCCAGGAATGATAAATGTTAGTTTAATAAGTTATCAAAATGATTTTGGAGATTAAGACTTTAAAAAAGTCTTTTTTTATTATATATTTTATGCATAAAATATTATAATATACATAAAATATATTGAAATTATATTATAAATATAGTATAATTTATGCATATAAAGGAGGAGAAAATATGGAAAGTTTAACTAGTCTTATTAGTGTACAAATAGATGCTCATGATAAAGACGCTGCTAATAGTATTCTTAAAAATCTTGGACTTAATATGAGTACTTTTGTAAACATGGCTATAAAGCAATTGATATATACTGATGGACTACCGTTTGAAGTTAAAAATCCAAAACCAAATAGAGAATTATTAGAGGCATTAGAAGAAAGTGATCAAATAATAAAAGAATTAAAAAACGGAAAAAGAAAGGGATATGATAATTTAGATGATTTAATTAAGGCTTTAAAAGAGGAGTAACACATGAAGTATAAAGTTGATTTTACTAATAATTTTAAAAAGCAATATAGCAAAATCGAACGTCAAGGTAAAAATCTTGATAAACTTTATTATGTGATAAATAAATTATCTAATGGAGAAGAATTGGAAGAAAAATATAAGAACCATCATTTAGTTAATAATAAAAAATATAAAAACTGTATGGAATGCCATATAGAACCGGATTGGTTATTAATATATAGAATAGATCATAATAATCTTATTTTAGTATTATCTCATACAGGTAGTCATAGTGAACTCTTTAAATAAGACTTTAAAAAGTCTTTTTTTTATGATAATATGTTATTGTATGAATAAAAAGGTAGTGTTAACAACTTTATTTTTTGTTTTAATTTTAGTAGGAACAATCTCTATTGTTGAGTTTTATTATGCTAAAGATGCTAAAAGGATGCCTGTTTTAGCGTTAAAGAGTGAAGATAAAACTAAACAATATTATAAATATACATCATTATTTTATAATGTTTATAAATGCTATTCAGGAACAGTATTTGCAGTTTCAAAAAATTATCCAGAACCTATTTGTAATAGAGTTATAGTTTATGATAATGGATATTATATAAATAAAAATGGACTTAAAATTTCTAAAAAAGATTATCAAGCAATTTATGATATATCTTATAATTTCAATGATATAGAAGATTTTACAACTAATGAAGAAATTGAAAAAGCTGTATTTGTAGCTAGTGAATATGAAAAGAATTTATCTATTCCAATTAAAACAACACAAATAAACAAACAAGTAGTAAATATTAATGCATTTAAAGATTTAAAAGTTAATGAATATGGTGATTATTCTTGGGAATATCAAAGAGGAAATGAATCTTATTATAAATGTGAAAAAAATGGATTATATAAAACATATTCTAATGGTAATTGTCTAGGAGAATGGAGTGAACTCAAATATACAAAAGAGTGGTGTGAAGCAGCGTTAAATTCAACTATGAATAATATAGAACAAACATATAATAAATACTGTAAATAATATCAAACGATATTATTTTTTTATGTTAATTAATTAACCTTACAATTTAGATATTCATATCTTATTAAGAGAGGTTAATTATGATAAATTGGTTTTTAAATTTAAATCATGTGATTCAAGCTTTAATCGCAACTTTATTTACATTTGGAGTTACTGCTTTAGGAGCTATGATTGTTATATTCTTTAAAAAAATAAATAAAAATTTTATGGATGCAATGTTAGGTCTTTCTGGCGGAGTTATGATTGCAGCATCATTCTGGTCTTTGCTTTCACCAGCAATTGAAATGGCTAATAGTCTAAAAATGATATCTTGGTTGATAGTATCTCTTGGTTTTATATGTGGAGGATTACTTCTATTTATAGGAGATAAAA
The DNA here is from genome assembly GCA_905235065.1 of uncultured Bacilli bacterium. Classification (GTDB taxonomy): domain Bacteria; phylum Bacillota_I; class Bacilli_A; order RF39; family UBA660; genus CAJOJR01. The sequence goes on along the minus strand of CAJOJR010000020.1, from coordinate 2,759 downwards.
TATTTGATAAATTATCTAAAAAAAGAGAAAATAATTCTAGTATTAAAAGATGTTTAATGTTAATATTTTCAATAACACTTCATAATATTCCAGAAGGAATGGCAGTAGGTATTGCATTTGGTTCTATTGCTTATGGATTGGAAGGAGCTACTGTTCTTTCTGCATGTATTCTTGCACTTGGAATTGGAATACAAAACTTTCCAGAAGGCAGTGCAGTAAGCCTTCCTCTTAGAAGAGAAGGATACTCTAGATTTAAATCATTTTTGTATGGATCTTTATCTGGTTTGGTAGAACCTATCGCAGGTGTTATAGGAGCTTTACTTGTATTAAAAATGAGATTCTTATTACCGTTTTTACTTTCTTTTGCAGCAGGTGCAATGATATATGTAGTTGTTGAAGAGATTATACCTGAAAGTCAAACTAATAAGAAAAAAGACTTAATGGCATTATTTACTATATTTGGTTTTTTAATAATGATGGTGCTTGATGTAATGCTAGGATAAAAAAATACTAATGCTTAAACATTAGTATTTTTTAATAAATTGATGTTCTTTCAGACTCTATGTTTTTATCACTATTTGTTTTTAAGAAATTTATAAATAATCCTTGAACAATATGATCTCCAGCGTTAAATTTAATAGTTTCTTTTCCTTCGTTTTGAATTTTTATAAATATATGTCCTTCATTATCTTTGTTATTGTAGTAATCTGCATCTATTACTCCAACTTGATTAACAAGTCTTATATTATATTTAAATCCAGTTGAACTTCTAACTATTAGAAATAAAACCTCATCCGATTTAAAATAAGCTTTAATACCTGTTGGAATCTTTAATGTTTCATTTGGTTTTATTTCAATATCTTCAATTAGATAAAAATCATATCCTGCTGCATTAGTTGAGTTTCTTGAAGGGAGTTTATAACTTTCATATAAATTTCTATCATCTTTTATATCTTTTTTAAATTGTTCAAAACTTATTTTTTCAAAATCTCTCATAATATACCTCTTTAAAAAGTATATTATAAATCTATAAATTAATCAATTTCATTTATTTGTTTCTTCCAAGATAAATTACCTATTAATCTGTAAATACTATCAGGTATATTAGTAGTAATAAAAGTATTTTCGTATGGATCATTATTTAATATGAATTCAGATAATTCTTCTATATTTTTATTAATGCTTTTAGTGGTGAACTTTAATAATTTATTCTTACTCATTCCATTTAATCCACCACATCCACCTATGCCAAGACCACCTTTATAATTTAAGTTTTTATGTATTGAATAGTTTCTTATAAGATCTAGGCCTTGTTTAGTATGTGCGCTTTCTGGGAATCCACAATTTACTATAGTATATATATTTGTATTTTCTTTGATATTTAAATTATTTAATGCTTCTAATAAATGTGATGGAATTCCATCTACATATAAAGGAAATACAAATATTATAGTTTCATAATTGTTAATTACATCTGTAAAATCTTCTTTGTAATTTTTAATATTTATTTGTATAGTATCTGTATTTAAGTAATGATTAAGTTTGTTAACAAGAATTTCACTATTACTGTCATTTAGTTTTGGACTACCATTTATTATTAGGGTTTTCATATATTTAACTCCTCTTCTTCATTGAAAAAGTCTAATTTGTTTAGCTTACCTCCGAAGTTTTCTGACATTGAATTAAAAATGTTTATTATAGTTTCTTTTTCTTCATTTGTATTTACATTGTAAATGTAACCTGAAATTTTTAAATCTTTATCATATCTTTTTTTATGTCTTGTAAGTCCATTTCTTTTTTCAAAATATGGAAGTATGTAGGATATACTTCTATCTAGCGTTCTTTTAATAGGTGTGCTTAAACCTCCATAAGTGTTTTTTGAAATAATAATAAGTTCATCAGATTTGAAAATTAATTCTTGAATGTTTCCTTCATCGCTATGAATACACTTTGTTGGGTTTTTTGTCCAACAATAAAAACATCCAATGCATGGTTTAAAATCCTTAGAAGGAATTATCACTATGTCTTCTGGATGTTTTTTAATTTTTAAACTTTCATTATCACATAATATTAGTCTCATGAAATATTATATGAATTTTAATTTTAAATTATTCTCTTGGTTTCATTGTAGGGAATAATAAGACGTCTCTTATTGAATCTTGTTCAGTGAATAACATAATAAGTCTATCTATTCCATAACCAATTCCACCAGCAGGTGGCATACCATATTCTAATGCTTCAATGAAGTCCATATCAATATCATTAGCTTCATCATTACCTAAATCTCTTTCTTTTAATTGAGCTTCAAATCTTTCTAATTGATCAATTGGATCATTTAATTCTGTATATGCATTTGCACATTCTTTACCTGAAATGAATAATTCAAATCTTTGAGTAAACCTAGGATCTTCTGGATCCTTTTTAGTAAGTGGCGATATTTCAATAGGATGACCATATAAGAATGTAGGTTCAATTAATGTTTCTTCTACATATTTTTCAAAGAATTTATTAATTATATGTCCATATTGTTTCTCGTGTTCTTCTAGTTCGATACCATGCTCTTTAGCAAGTTCTAAACACTTGTCTAAATCAGTTATTGCTTTAAAATCTATTCCAGTTTTTTCTTTAATAGCATCTGTCATAGATATTCTTTTCCATTCACCATCCAAGTTAATTTCATGACCTAAATATGTAAATGTAGTTTTACCGCATACTTCATTAGCAATTGTTTTATACATATTTTCAGTAAGTTCCATCAT
>CAJOJR010000019.1 GCA_905235065.1 uncultured Bacilli bacterium | reverse complement strand
TTTACTGCTAAAGTACCTAAATGGGCTACTGCATATAAATTCCCACCTAAAGAAGTATTAACTAAAGTAAAAGATATTATTTTTACAGTAGGTAGAACTGGTAATATAACGCCTAATGCGGTACTTGAACCTGTTAAAGTGGCAGGTTCCACTATATCAAGAGCAACTCTTCATAATGAGGATTATGTAATAAAGAAAGATATTAGAGTAGGAGACTATGTATATATAAGAAAAGCCGGAGATGTTATACCTGAAGTTGTCAGTGTTGAAAAAAGTAGAAGAGATGATTCAACTGAATTTAAAATGATAGATAAATGTCCTATATGTGGCACACCTTTATTAAAAAAAGAAGGTATTGTTGATATATTCTGTCCTAATGATAATTGTCCTGCTAGAAATATTGAAGGACTTATTCACTTTGTTGAAAGAGATGCAATGAACATAGATGGATTAGGTGAAAGAATTATAGAGGATTTCTATAATATGGGATATATTAAAACTTTTAAAGATATATATTATTTAAAAGATAAAAAAGAAGAATTAATGATGCTTGAAGGCTTCGGCAATAAAAGTATTAATAAGTTACTTGAAAGTATAGAAAATAGTAAATTCAATTCATTGGAAAGAGTTATTTATTCTTTAGGTATTACTGGTATAGGAGCTAAAACTGCTAAAATACTATGCAAAAAGTACAAGACCATGGATGAACTTATGAATGCAACTTTTGAAGATCTAGTGAGTATTTATGATATAGGTGAAATACTTGCAAATAATATTATTACTTTCTTTAAAGATGAAGATAATATTAAAGAAATTAATGAATTAAAATCTATTGGTATTAATATGACATATTTAGGCAAAGAAATAATTAAAGATGATATGGTAACTGATAAAGTATTTGTAATAACTGGTTCTTTTGGTGAAATTAAAAGGGATCAAATAAAAGAAAAAATTGAATTAATGGGTGGAAGGACTAGTGAATCTGTATCTAAAAAGACAGATGTAGTAATAGTTGGTGAAAACCCTGGAAGCAAGTATGATAAAGCAATTGAATATAATATTACTATATGGAAAGAAAAAGAAATGAAAGAGAATTTGGGTTTATAAGTAACTACTTGTGGAAAAAAAAAATTATTTATAGTATAATTGAAGAACTGGAGGCAGTATGAAAAAAATAAAAGAGAATAAAGTGCTATTAGCTTTAGCAATAATTTTAGTTATTTGCTTTGGATTAATAATATTTGTATTATTTAAATATTTTTATGTAGGAGATAATTCTAGTAAATATGGAGATAGACTTGATGGTATTGAATCACATAAAGTACATAAAGATTTAGAAAAAGAAATTAAAGAAATTTATACTGATTCAAAATTAAATTTAAAAAGTGTTAAAACAAGTGGTAGAATAATCTATGTTACATTTGAATTAAGTGAAGTAATTAAGACAGATGATGCTAAAAATTTAGTATTAAAATCACTTGAAAAATTTACTGATGATGAAAAGTCTTATTATGATATTCAATTCATAGTAACATGTGAGTCAGAAGGCTCAACTGAAACTAAATTGTATCCAATTATGGGATATAAAAATTCTTCATCAATTGAAGTGATTTGGACAAGGAATTAATTATGAAAAAAAGTAAAAATAAAATAATATTATTTACAATATTAGGTGTATTATTAATATCTATTATTGCTATAATTATTTATTATATAAAGAATGATAAAAGTTATTCTCATCAAGAAAAGAAATGGTTAAGTGAGAATGCAAATAATGTAGTTGATATTTATGTTGAAAATAATTTACCAGTTTTTTCATCAGGTGGTATAGGTGTTTTCTATGATTATTTAAATGCTTTAGAAAAAGACGTAAATATGTCTTTTAACATTATCTATCAAAATAATGCTGAATATTCAATGAATTTAAGTAGTAATAATGAAAATGCGATAACTTTTTATGAAGATCACTATGTTGTTGTAAGTAAAGAAAATAAAAATATAGAATCTTTAGGTGACTTAAAAGGAAAAAATGTTGGTGTGTTATTATCACAATATGATTTTATAAAGCAATATTTAAGTGATTATAATATAACTTATAAAGGTTATGGAACATTTGATGATTTAAAAGTTGCTTTTTCATCAAGGGATTGTGAATTTGCTATACTTCCATTATATTTAGCAATTAATGATATTATAAAAGAAAATTATATTATTAATTATCATATTGATGGTTTTAATGCTTATTATGTTTTAAATTTATCTCAAAACAACAAATATTTAAATGGAATAATGCAAAAATTCTATGATAGATGGTCAAATAAGTCTAACGAAAAAAGGAATGAACATTTAGCAAATCTTTATTATTCAGCTAAAAATTTTACTGAAATTGAAAAAAGTGAAATAATAAGTGATGATTATGTTGTTGGTTATGTTAATAATCTTCCTTTTGAAGGTGTTGTTAACAGTATTTTTACTGGAATTACAAGTGCATATTTAAGCGGTTTTTCTGATTTTTCAGGAGTTACATATAAATATCGTTCATATAAATCTATTGATGAATTAGTTTTAGCTTTAAATGAAGGAAAAGTAGATATTGTTGCTAACTACTATTCATTAGGAGCAAGCAACTATATTAACTCTAATAGATTTAGATTAAAAGATTATGTTGTATTAACACATGCAGATAATTCATTAACGGTAGAAACATTAAGTACTTTATCAAATTCAACTATTGAAATGCTTGGTAGGATGAATTTAACAAGTTTAATGAAGGCAAAAGGATTATTTAAGATAAAGGAATATTCTAATTCTAAAGAATTATTTAAAAAAATAAATAAAGAATCTATCATAATAGTAGAGAAAGAATTTTATGAGTATTATAAAAATACTAAATTAAGTAATTATGTTATTAAATATAATAATTCACAAGACATAAATAATACTTTCTTACTAAAAAACAGCAATAATGCATTGAATAGATTATTTAACTTCTATTTAACATTAAATAGTGATAGTGAAATGTTAAGTAAAGCTACTCAAAAATTATATATTGATGCAAGAAGCAATATAATTTTAAGTTTCATTTTAAGAAATATAGTATACATAGTTTTGATTTTTGCTACTGCTATATTTATAATACATAAACTTGCTCATAAAATAAGATTAAGTAAAAGAATAAAAAAAGAAGATAAACTTCTATATATCGATGTTTTAACTAATTTAAAGAATAGAAATTATTTGAATGATAACATTAAATATTGGGGTGAAAATAAAGTATATCCTCAAGCTATACTTATTCTTGATTTAAATCAAATAAAAGATTTAAATGATAAGTATGGTCATGAAGAGGGGGATAAACAAATACAAGCTGCTGCTAATGCACTTATAAAAACTCAAAGAGAAAACTCTGAAATTATGAGAACTGATGGTAATGAATTTATGGTTTATTTAGTTGGTTATGAAGAAAAAATAATTTTATCATATATTCACAAATTGACTAGAGAGTTAAATTCATCTTTACCATATAAAAATTATGGTGTAGCATTAGGGTATGCAATGATTGAGAATGAATTAAATACAATTGATGATGCAATAAATGATGCATCTAATAGAATGAGAGCAAATAAGGGAGAAACAAGTGAAAAATAAGTTTGGTAAATTCTGGAAAGAATTTTTGGAAATAATTAAAAGAAAAGAAATGAGTATATTACCTGCTCATTTGGCTTACTATTTTATTATATCTATAATTCCAGCATTTACCATTATTTTTTATGTTGCTTCTCTTTTTCATATTCCAACAACTGCAATCTCAGATTTTTTATCTTCAACATTTAGTGAGTCTGTTTCTGATACACTTATAAATAATATAAATTTGACAACACTAAGTTTTAATAACTTATTTTTCTTCTTAGTTGCATTTTATGTTACTAGTAATGGAGCCAGATCAATAATAACTGCTTCTAATATAGTTTTTCACATTGAAGACTCACCATTAATAAAGAAAATAATCAAATCATTTGTAATAACTATTTTCTTGATTTTATTAATAACATTTATATTGGTTGTACCACTTTTTGGTTCTCAAATAATTAAATTATTTGGTATATTAGGTGTAGAAGGAAAGTTAATAAAAATTATAAATATATTATATCCGGTATTAAAGTGGCCTTTAACATTATTTATTGTATTTGTAATTATTAAAATAATATATACGATGGGACCTGATGAAAAAATTAAAAGTTCATATGTTAATAAAGGAGCAATATTTACTACAATAGGCTGGTCAATAATAACAGCTATATATTCATTCTATATTAATAACATCGCAAATTATAGTAAACTTTATGGTGCCTTATCAAACATAGTTATTTTAATGCTATGGTTTTGGTTACTTTCATACGTCTTTGTAATAGGTCTTGCTTTAAATTGTAAAAACTCAGAAGAAGAAAATGAAAAAACAAACACAATTAAATTAAAAGAAATACAAGAGAAGATAAAATTAAATAATGATATTAAATTGAAATAGCTATGTTATTTTGATATAATTAGATGTAGTTATGAAGATAAAAGGGTATTTCAAAAAGCTTATAAAGACATTTAAAAAATATTTTTCTACAAATATTTTGTTTTCTTCTTATTTAATAATATCTATTTTATTAAGTTTGACATTAAGAATACTTACAGTTGGTATTTCATTTAGTATAAAACCAATACTATATGATCTTTTTATTGCTTTAATAATAGGGGCTTTTGGTTATTTATTTAAGCCACATAATCAATTTAAATATTTTTTGACAGTTCTTTCAGTATTTACTTTTTTATGCATCGTAAATAGTTTATATTATACTTTTTATAAATCATTCTTATCAATAAGTTTAATTGAATCTATTGTAATGTTGAAAGATGTTAAGTCATCTGTATTTGATAAATTAAGATTAATACATTTTATATATATAATTTATCTAATTATATTTACTTTAATACATAATAAGTTAAGTAAAAAGAAGTATTATTTTGAAATTGAAAAAATAGAGATATCTTCTAAAATGTTTAAAAACACTTTATTTGCTGGATTAATTACAATGTTTATATGTGTGATGATGATAACTAAGATTGATATTTCTAAAATGTCTAAAAATTGGAATAGAGAATATGTTATGCAAAAGTTTGGATTATATACATATACAATAAATGATTTTATACAATCTTTAAAACCTAAAATAGATATAAATATTGGATATGATGCAGCTGCATATGAATTTAGAGAATTTTATAAACAAGAATCTAAGAAGCATAAAAATGAAGTTAATGAGTATACAGGCATATTTGAAGGGAAAAATTTATTAGTAATTCATGCTGAAAGCATTCAAAACTTTTTAATAGATCTTAAGATAAATGGCCAAGAGGTAACACCTAATTTAAATAAACTTACTAAAAAAAGTTTATATTTTAATAAGTTTTATCCTCAAATAACAACAGGAACAAGTTCTGATACAGAGTTTACTTTTGAAACAGGATTACTTCCTTCAACAAGTGGTATAACATTTGTTAGTTATTTTGATAGAAAGTATGAATCAATCACAAGTAAATTTAAAAATAAAGGATATTATACTTTTAGTATGCACGCTAATGATGGAGATTACTGGAATAGAAATGCTATGTATAAAACATTTGGGTATGATAAATTTTATTCAAAAGATTCTTATGTAATATCTGATGAAGATATAATAGGTTTAGGATTATCTGATAAAGAATTCTTTAAACAGTCAACTATTCTTTTAAAAGGTATAAAAGAATTTAGAGAACCATTTTATGGTAAAATTATAACTCTTACTAATCATTCACCATTTGATCAAGTAGACAAATATGGTGATTTTGATGTAACTATGTCTTATGAATACATAAACGAACAAGGAAAAAAAGTTAAAGGTGTTTCAAATTATCTTGAGGGAAGAGAAATAGGTAATTACTTAAAATCTGCTCATTATGCGGATGCAGCTCTAGGAGAACTATTTGATTCATTAGAGAAAAACGGAATACTAGAAAATACAGTTATTGTTTTATATGGTGATCATGAAGCAAGAATTCCTAAGAGCGAATTTAATTATATGTATAATTATGATCCTATAACTGATTCGATTTTATTTGAAGAAGATGATAGATTTATAAGTTTTGAAAATTATAAATATGATTTAAATAAAAATACACCATTAATTATATGGGATAGTGAGAATGAATATACGGCTACTATAGATGATGTTATGGGTATGTATGATCTTTTACCTACTTTAGCTAATATGTTTAATTTTAATTATAAATATGCTATGGGAAGTGATATATTTAGTTCTTCAGAAAAAATAGTTATATTTCCTAACGGTAACTTTTTAACAAATAAGATCTATTATAATAATTTAAAAGGTGATTATATTACATTAACTGATGAACCTATAAGTGAAGGATATATTGAAGAATTAAAAGATTATTCTGAAAAAAGACTCAGTGTTTCAAACAATATAATTATTCACGATCTAATTAGAAAAGAGGAAGGGAATTTAAAATAATGAAAAAAATTAATAAAGACTCATTAATAACAATATTATTTATTTTATTAGGTATTGTATTACTTTCTTTAATTGGATTAACAATTTATAAAGATTTCTTTAAGAAAACCAAAGAAGATGTGATATTAAAGAATCTAGAATTATATGGTTACACGCTTCAAGAAAATGATATTGATATTTATAAAGAAGAATTTAATAATTTATCAAATATATTAAATAAAAAAGAAATTGATTTTGAAGAATATGCGAAAAGCATGAGTAAATTATATATTATTGATTTTTATACTTTAACAAATAAAATTTCAAATACAGATATTGGGGGATTAGAATTTATTTATCCTGATTATATTGATAATTTCAAGTTAAAAGCAAAAGATACAATTTATAAATATATAGAAGTTAATTATAATGGAGAGAGAACTCAAGTTTTACCTGAAGTAAGTGAAGTTTTAGTAAATGGTATTACTAAAGGTACTTATAAAATAGATGAAAATGAATTTGAGTCATATATATTAGATACTTCTTGGAATTATAAAGAAGATTTAGGATATCAAAAAAGCTGCAAATTGACTATAGTAAAGGATAGTAATAAATTATATTTAGTGGAGAGTGAGTAGTATGAAAAAAGTTTTAAATATTGCAGGTATAGTTTTATGTAGTATAACATGCCTAATACTATTTCTTTTACAAATTGGTTTTTTAAGTATTCTTCCTGCTAAAAGTCTAATAACAAAAGAGTCTGTAAAAGGAGTAATTAATAATGTAAATATTAGAGAATTAATAAGTGAAAGCCCAAAAGATGCATCAGATATTTATGGAGCATTTGATTCTTTAGGATTTAGTGTAGAAGAAACAAATGAGATACTTGATTCATATTCATTTAAAGAGTTTTTAAACAATAACATTTATGGAAATATAAATAATATTCTTGATAAAAAAGACATAAACATGGATTTTAATGAATTAAAAACTTTAATGGATAATATTGAAAAAGAAAAAGGTATTACTTTTGAAAATAAAGAAAACTTTTTAAAATTTGCAGAGGATAAATATTCAAGTATGAAAAATGAAATAGATATTTCAAATGATATAAATCAAAGTATTACACCGGATTTATTTGAAATAATAAAGTTTTTAGCAAGTGGAGTAGTATTTATTATATTTGCAATTCTATTTATTGTTGAGTACTTAAAAATGTGCTTATTTAGATGGTCATTTTATAAACCACTTATATGGTATGGAATCACAACAATAATATCATCATTTATAATGTTACAAGTATTCTTGGGTTCATCTATAATGAATAGTATTAATGATGGCAAAATAGAGAAAATTATGCCTATAATATTACCGGCTTTAAAGACATTTAAAAACAAGGGTATAATTATAAGCTTAACTATGCTATTAATAGGAATACTTATGGTGGTAGCTTTCTATTTTATAAATAAGAAAATAAAAAGTAATGATCTAGATAATATCGAAAAAAAATTAGAAACTTTATAAGAGCTTAAAAAAGCTCTTTTTTTTTATAATTAACCAATATTTTTTTAAAGAATATAATACAAAAGAAGGAGAGATATAATGAAAAAAATAATTTTGTTTATTATTGTTCTTTTGTTATTATTTTTAGGAATAATAGGTCTTGTAAAACATAATGAATCTAAGGAAGAAAAAAAATTAATTAAAGTTAGTGTTGCTGAAGTTACACATTCAGTGTTTTACACACCATGGTATGTTGCGATTGAAAAAGGATATTTCAAAGATGAGGGATTAGATATAGATTTAGTATTAACGCCAGGTGCAGATAAAACTGCTGCGGCTGTTTTATCTAATGATGTGAACATTGGGTTTAGTGGTCCAGAAGCTACAATATATGTTTATAATAATGGTGAAAAAGATTATTTAGTAACATTCGCTAGTTTAACTAAGAGAGATGGTCAATTCTTAATAGGAGATTGTAAATTAAAAAATAATTTTAATATCAATGATTTAAAAGGAAAAACAATCTTAGCTGGTAGAAGCGGTGGCATGCCTTTAATGATATTTAACTATGCACTAAAAGAAGCTGGTATGGAAGAAAGTGAAGTATTTATAGATAAATCTGTGGAATTTGCAGCATTATCTGGAGCATTCATAGGTGGCCAAGGAGATTTTGTAAATCTATTTGAACCTAATGCTACAAAAATAGAGAAAGAAGGATATGGTTGTGTTCTTTCATCACTTGGACTTTTAACTGGTGAAGTTCCATATACTGCATTTTATGCTAGAAAAAGTTATATAAATGATAATGAAGAAGTAATTAAATATTTTGTAAAAGCTTAAATAGATCTTTAAAATATGTTAAAAACACTAATGCTATAGAACTTGCCAATGATATAAAAAGTGAGTTTCCTGATACTGATATAAAAGAATTAGAAAGTATCATTAAAAGGTATAAAGAAGCAGATTCTTGGTGGGACAACACATATGTAAATGAAGAAGCATATGAAAGATTAGAGAGTATTATGATATATAATAAATCATTAAATAAAAAGGTTGATTTTAAGGTTTTAGTTAATAACAAATATAATGAATAGTATTTTAAAAATAGAGAATTTATCTAAAACTTATTACTCTCTTAAAGGAGAAGTAAAAGCTATAGATAATTTTTCTTTAAATGTAAATGATGGAGATTATATATCTATAATAGGTTCTTCTGGGTGTGGTAAAAGTACTATATTAAATATATTATCTTTTTTAGATAAAGACTATGATGGCAATATAAATTTTAGAGATAATAATGTAAAAGTTGGGTATATGCTTCAAGAAGATTCTTTGTTTGATTGGTTAACTGTTTATGAAAACGCAATACTTGGTTTAAAAGTAAAGCATATATTAACCAAACAAAACATTCAATATGTAAAAAAATTATTAAGTAAATATGGATTAAAAGATTTTATGAATAAATATCCAAAATCTTTATCTGGTGGTATGAGACAAAGGGTCGCTTTAATTAGGACACTTGCAGTTAAACCAGATATACTTCTTCTTGATGAACCTTTTAGTGCACTTGATTATCAGACCAGATTAAAAGTGAGTGATGATGTTTATAGAATAATAAAAGAAGAGGGTAAAACAGTAATAATGGTAACTCATGATATAGCTGAAGCTATATCTATGTCAGATAAGGTAGTTGTTTTATCTAAAAGACCATGTAAAATAAAAAATATATATGAAATACTATTAACAAATAAAAGTACTCCTATCAATAATAGAAAAGCAAAAGAATTTACATATTATTATGATTTATTATGGAGGGATTTAGATGAAATGGTCTCTTAAACAAATTAAATATGTAAAAAATTATAAAAGAAAAAAAATATTTGTTTTAATAACTCAAATTTTAATATCAATATTGTTTATAATTATATGGGAATTTTTATCTAAATATAAAATTATTAATCCATTTATATTTAGTAGTCCTTCTAAAATTATAAAAACAATTATAAATTTATTTAAAAGCAATAACTTAATATATCATATATGGGTAACATCATATGAAACAATAATAGCTTTCTTAATAACCACTTTTGTTTCATTAATAATATCAATAATACTATACAGTAGTAAATTCTTATCAAAAGTGTTTGATCCATATTTAACAATGCTAAATTCACTTCCTAAGGTTGCGTTAGGACCAATTATAATAATATGGGTAGGAGCTAACATTAAAAGTATTATATTAATGGCTATACTTATTTCATTAATAGTTAGTATTCAAACAATATATAATGGATTTATAAATACTGATAAAAATAAAATAAAACTTCTTAAAACATTTGGCGCAACTAAAAAAGATATATTATTTAAAGTAGTAATACCGAGTAATTATAGTGTTATTATAAATACGTTAAAAATAAATATATCTATGTGTTTAATAGGAGTTATTATGGGAGAGTTTTTAACATCAAAAGCAGGTATGGGTTATTTAATATTGTATGGTTCACAAGTATTTAATTTAGATCTTGTTATGAGTGGTATAGTTATATTAGTTATTCTTTCAATTATTTTATATAAATTTACTAAATATGTAGAAAAACATCTAATTAATTAGATGTTTTTTTTAAAATAAAAAGTGTTTTAAAAAAAGTAACGATAATATATATAGGAGGAAATATAAATTAGTATGATATAATAATACATATGAAATATTTAAATGATGAAATTAGTAAATTATCTAATAAATTAGGTATAAATCTAATTGGTTTTTGTAAACTTGAATATTTTAAAGATTTAGAAAATATTTTAAAAGAAAAAGAAGAATTAGGTTTTAAAACCTCTTTTGAAGTTGGTAATATGGATGACAAGACATTTAAGAATAGTGAATATAATTCTGCGATTGTTATTGGAATACCTTATAATAAATTAAATGTTAGTGGTAGAAAAGAAGATGAAGTTTATTTTTCTTCTGTCGCGATTGGCGTTGATTATCATATAACTTTAAAATCTAAATTAAGTTTTATATCCGATTATTTAAATGATTTGGGTTATAAATCTTTTATCGGAGTTGATAATAACATATATAACGAAAGATACTTAGCATATAAAGCAGGGTTAGGTTTTTTAGGTAAAAATGGGATGTTAATTAGTGAAAAATATGGGAGTTTTTTCTATATAGGAATCGTTTTAACAGATGCATTATTTGAATATAACAATCCTTTAAATAAGAAGTGTTATGAATGTAATAAATGCGTTTTATCTTGTCCTACTGGTGCTTTATCTGAAGAGAGCAATATGGTTAATGGAAATATATGCTTAAGTTATCTAACTCAAAAAAAGAATCTTACTACAGATGAAGAAAAGTTTATAAATGAATGCGTTTATGGATGCGATATATGCCAAAATGTATGTCCTCATAATGAATCGGTAAGTGAAGTAAACGCAAAATTTATAAATATTAATGATTTTTTAAATATGAGTGAAGATGAGTATAAAAGTAAATATAAGGATAACTCTTCTTTTTGGAGAGGTAAAAAAACTATAGATAGAAATATAAGATTATATATTGAAAACAAATTGAAAAGATAATTTTATTATGTTAAAATCTAAACTATGGAGAGTATATGAAAAAGGGAACAAAAAAGAAATACTTTATATTATTTATTGTGTTATTAGTAGTAATATTTCTAACAATGCTAGTTAATAATGTTATAAGAAATTATAATTATGTGAAAGCAGATAAAAGTTTATTGGAGAATTTTATAAGCAAAGTAAATGTTAATGAGCTTGATGTGGCTTTATCTGAATTAAATGAAACTATTTTATATGTAAGTTATAATCATGATAAAAACATTGTTAAATTAGATAGAGAATTATTGAAAAAAATAAAGGCATATAATTTAGAAGATTATGTTTATTATTGCAATGTAACTGATAGATTAGAAGATAATAAATATATTGGGGACTTTATATCAAAAACTCCAAATATAAATGGAAAATTAAAAATGGTTCCGGCATTAATTTATTTTAAAAATGGAGAAGTTATTGAAGTAGTAAATTCAACCGATAAACTTATAAGTTCAGAAGATTTAATATATTTGGTAAATAAGTATAAAATAGGCAAATAAAAAGATTAGAAATAATCTTTTTTATTTTATTTAAAATCATTTATAAAATCTATAAAATATGTTATGATATAAAAGGTAGAGTAGGAGGAATAGAAATGGATGACAAATATATAATATTATCATTTAAAAATAATTTTTTAGTATTTAGTTCCACTAATAAAGTAATTTCTCCTAATAAAGTAATTAATTCAAACAATATTTTTCATAATATGTATATTTATACATACAAGTATTTTGAAAAAAATAAAAATAATATATTAAGTTTAATTAATAAAGTATTAATTAAAAATAACATTCACACAGCTTACTTAGAAGATTATAGATTAACAGAATTAGTTTTAAAATTTATAAAAATATTGAGTATTCACTCAATATATATTAAAAATTTTAAATCACTTACTGCAAATGAAAGTAATTTAATAATATCTAACAAGTATTTAAAATATATAAATGCTTATTATATACCTAATAATCACTTGAAAAAAATAATTAATTCTGGCAAAAAAGTAAATCTAAATTATGTTGATTCTATATCAGATAATTTCATGCTTAGTCAAGATACTATAGATGCTGATGCTTTATATTCTAAAAAGGTACTTCACTTTAATAAAAAATATAACTACTTGGAAAAAGATTTAATAGAATTTTTAAAATTGAATGTTAGCTTAAGAACAATTCATCTTCATAGTTATAATATAAACATAGTTAAAAGTATTATAGAATGTTTAGAAAAAGATAATAGAAAAAATGTAGTGATTTTATTATATCAAAGTGGTAATCTTCCTAATGATGATTTTAAAACTTTAAAGGAAATGAGTAGAAAATACATAAAAGAAACAAATGGAGATATTAAAATTATATATTCTAAAAATTTTATATTAAATAATTTGTTTAGACAATTTACTTATAATCATATAAAATTTGCTTTTTTAATCGCAATATACGTATTAGTTGTTGGGGTTGTATTTACAAAGTTATATGCTTATTCTGCTAAGTTAAGCCTTGAAAAGCTAAATTATGAAATGTATATGAGTTATGCTAATCTACTTGATGAAGAAGGTAATCCTTCTATTGAACAGTATGATGAAGAACCTTCTCAAGAACCTGTTAAAGATAAGTATGATTTAGATAAGTCATTTGATGCTTTACTATCTATAAATAAAAATACAGTTGGTTGGATAACAGTCAATAACACTAGAGTTAATTATCCTGTAGTTCAAGCAAAAGATAATGATTATTATTTAAAACATGATTTTTATAATAAATATACTTCATTAGGATGGGTATTTATGGATTTTAGAAATAATCCAAAAGATTTAGATACTAACACAATCATTTATGGACATAAAATGAAAAGTGGTATGATGTTTGGTACGTTAGTAGATACTCTTAAAAAACAATGGTACACAAATAAAGATAATTATATTATTACATTTGATACGCCAAGTAAACAAATGAAATGGAAGATAGTATCAATTTATCGAACAAATTATACCTCTGATTATTTAGAAACAAATTTTAAAAATGAAGAAGATTTTACAAAATGGATTAGTAAGATGATTGGAAGAAGTGTTTATAACTTTGGAGTTAATGTTAAATATGGTGATAAAATATTAACGTTGTCAACATGTTATGGACCATCAAGTACAAATCAAAGAATGGCAATTCATGCTGTTCTAATAGAGGAGGAATAATATGAATGTTATAATTTCAAATAAATTTAGAAATGAACTTAGAAATATAGGAATAGATGTATCTGGAGTATTGGAAGGTTCTTTTACTTCTAGTCAAATAATTAATGCTTTTAGTAATTATTATTATGAAAGAATAATACTAGATATAACTGCAATACAAAACTATAATAATATAGCTTATTTAACTGAAGAGTTAAAAAAAATATTTACAATAATAGATGTTAACAAAACAATATTATTTATTGAAAATATACCGGAATTAAATAACAATATTTTAATTAATAATCTAATCAATTTAAAAATATATAATTATGCATTTGAATTAAATGATGTTATTGAATTATATAATAATCCAAGAACATTTAGTGATTTACAAAGCGCTCCAGAAGCACCAGAAATAAATACAACTTCAAGAATAATAGGCGTTAAAAATGTAACTTCAAGTGCAGGAGCAACAACACTTATTTATATGATGATGCAAGAATTATCTAAAAAATATACTGTAAAATGTATTGAGATAGATAAAGATGATTTTAAATATTTTCAAAAAGAAAATATGATAAGTGTAGATAGTAGTGAATTTATTAATGAAGTATTAAGAGAACCTCACCCTGATATAATACTTGTTGATCAAAATAATTATGAAAATGATTTTATAATAAAAGAAACAATATATTTATTAGAACCGAGTATATTAAAATTAAATAAAGCTTTAGATTTAAATCCAAATTTATTAGAATCTTTGCAAGATAAAAAAGTGGTTCTTAATAGAACAAGCGTATCTTTGCCAAAATTACAAGATTTTGAAAAAGAAAGTGGAATAAAATCATTTGATATAATTAGAAATATAAATGAAAGAGATAAAATAAATCCTCAAGTAATAAACCTATTAACAAAATTGGGATTTGAAAAAACAAATAATGGAAATATAATACATGATGATACAGAAAAAAGAAAATCATTCTTTTGACAAAAACGTGTCAACAAATATTGACATTCACAACTATTTAATATAAACTTTAATTATGAATTAATTTTAGTAAAGGAGAGAAAAATGAATTTGTGGAGTATTATTAATTTGCTAGCATTTGATTTTTGTGAGGATTCACAAGTATTGGAAGTGGCACGTTATATCGATATCGTTGTTACTGTGTTATTTATTATAGTACCGGTTGTTTTACTTATTGTTGCTATAACAGACTTAGTTAAAGCTGTTACTTCGCAAAAAGATGATGAAATCAAAAAAGCAACAAGTTTACTTATTAAAAAGGTTGTTGCAGCAGCAGTTATATTCTTGATACCAGTTATAATATCGTTATTATTAAATGTAATCGGAAATGAATATACAACAGAAAATGGAGAAAACATTACTCAAAGCTGTACTACTTTAAAAAGAATTTTCACATTTAGAATTGAATGATAATCTAAAAAAACACAGTAATTGTGCTTTTTTTTTATAAAAAAATATGTTATCATTATTTTATGATCGGGAGTGATAATAATGAATTTATTAATAAATGGCATTATGCTTATGAAAGATTGTGTGACTCAAAGCAAAATAAATACTTTTTATTTATTAGGCTTAGGAGTCTTTGCTTTAAGGATAGTTGTACCGGTTGTTTTACTTATTTTTGGCATAATTGATTTAATAAAAGTAATAACAGCCGAGGGTGGTAATGTGGATGTTGAGATTAAAGCGCATGTAAAACGCCTATCAACAAAATTTGTTTTAGCGTTCGTTGTTTTTATACTCCCAACAATCATTTCTATTATATTGAATGTTACTGATAGAGAATCAGATATGGCGGGAATTGAAGGAATTTGTGTATTAAATGCTACATCATCTCGATGCACATCTAAAGTTGATTTTTCATATATTTCCGATCCGACTGTATGCATTGACCCAAGTTTAAATTCTGAAGAAACCGATTCGTCAAGTGAAGTTAAATCGAGTGGTAGTGGCACAAGAAACCGATTCGTCAAGTGAAGTTGAATCGAGTGGTAATGGCACAAGCGACCCAGGACTTCATGGTGGTTCTTCTACACGTGAATCTGATTCTGGTGGTTCACATGGTGGTCCTAGCGGAAAATATTAAATAATTAAAAATAAAGAGTAGATTTTAGCTCTTTATTTTTTGCCTTTTGATTTTGCTTAATAACTAGAAAATTATTGTAATTTTTAATGTTTGTGATATAATTATTTCATAATGAGGTGAAGTATGATAAGAAAAAATCATTTTAAATATATTTTGTTTTCTATATCAGCATTTATAATTATAAACATAGTCTGTGTATCAAAAATTTTAGCGGTTGTTATAGACATAGAAGCAAAACAATATATGAATAAAGTGGTGTGTGCAAATTTAGGGCAAATAGGTGTTGGCGATTATAAATTTCCGATTCCTATAGGTGCAAAGGAAACATTCAAGACTCGCAGACAAGCGGCAACTATTTATAATTTTTTTTACGGTATGCCTTATGATGGAAAAGCAATTTTAGCGGAAGAAGATTATGGAGTTTTCTTTTGCGGAGGTGCTACACAGCGTTCATGGTTTGGCGATGGTGACTACAATTATGGTGGCGGATTAAATAGCAATGCAGATAGAGTTGTTTATTCAAATCCAACTGCACAAATATTTTTTTCAAAGATAGGTGTTGCAAAAGCACAAGGGAAAATTGATGATAATGTTAAGCAATATTTGATTTATGAGCCTGACTCTGCTGATAATTTAGACCCATATGGGATTCATGAGCCTAACTTTGTGAAAGGAAAAGTACTAGAACAATTAGATGAAATAATGGGATATATTAATGACAATAAAGAAATGTGGCAGTATGCACAAGAAATGTGTAATAAGTATTGTAGCAGTTGTGTAGACAATGGTTATGCATATGCTTGCCGCGATGATCAATTGAGAGATGGTTATTATGCTTTGGGCGTTAAATATAATCATATGGATGATTCCAAACAAAACGGTGTTGTGTATTCTGATATTGCCTTTGCTGGAAATGTTGAATTTGATGTGCCAAAGTTAAAGAGAGTTATCGCAAACACTGCTCCAGTTGGGAGTAATGTCTTTTATGAAAAATCAGCTGAAGGTGTAATTGGTAAAGCAAAGAATGAAAAAGAAACAAAATTAATGGGCAAACATAGCTGTATGAATTTATTGTTTACGTCTGAAGATATAGGCGGTACAAGAAGATATTGGTATTGTGAGGATAAAATTAATTGTATTGATTCCTGTGAGGGAACTTGCATAAGTCCTAAGGATTATCAAAAATACAATTACAATACTAAAGACTCCTCTGAAAGCCGTCTGGAAATAAGTGATTCAGTTGTTTTTCGTAGGGCTAATTGCATAGATACACATTGTTCAGATTTGGACAAAGAACCATTTATTTGCTATGGCACTAAAAAGAAAAACGTTGTTTTTCCTAACGGTGACTCTACTGAAGATCCTAAATATTATACGACATCTCCAAGCGATATTGAGAAAATGTCTGCTTATAAGGGTGATGGTATTGCAGCAA
>CAJOJR010000018.1 GCA_905235065.1 uncultured Bacilli bacterium | reverse complement strand
ATTGCAAGTCATGTTTAATCTCTTTTGTAATTCTATTTTTAATACTTCAGTTATTATTTCATTTAAAGATTTAGAAGTATCTTTAAATTTCAAATTAACTTTGTATTTAACCATAGAGTTTGATACCTCCAATTAATTCTATGGTTTTTATTTTTGTAATATTACTTGGTATGATCTTTGCATACCCAATAATATTACTTAATCTCATAATCCTCCTTATTCATAAACATCATCTCCTTTTGCTTGGATGATACCTCTCTTGAAAAGAGTGAGTCAAGTCATTTACTATAGCAAGTTTTGTCTATCATCCTAAACCTATTCATAATTTATGAAATTATGAATCAGCAGGATAAGAAGATGGTGTAACAACACGCATTTTTCCTTATAAAATAAGGGCTTATGTATACACCATTCTTATTTCGTACTTACGAAATTCAGCCTACTTCGTAGGTTCATATAAAGGATGATTATTAAATAAGTCTTTATATTATAAAATATTAAAGCATTAAAAAAACATCCTATTACCTAATTTTCGTTAGATTTTATAGGATGATTAATTTTTACATATTTTAATTTAAATAATAATTATAAATGCTTTTTATTATTTTCGCCTAACGGATTAACTTCAACTTGTTTTTCTCTACCACTATCGTATGTGATAGTCACATCGATATCTCGATATGGATTATAATGTGATACTGTAGTTGATATTCCAATATCTGATATAGGAGAACTTAATAAAGTAAAAGTTTCTTTATCTATTTCTGCTATTAAGGGATTAATTTTACCATTGATTAAATTTGGCATTGATGTATCAAATATATAATATTTATTATTAAATTCTATCAAATTATAACTATGTACTTCTTTGTTATTATTTTTTATAATACCAGATGTTTTAAAAAAGCTATTTATTCCTAAAGATTTTAATAAATTTTGAGCAAGTGCAGACCTCTCTACACACATTGCCGCACCAGTACCTTTTAAATTAGATATTCTATTATTCTCACTTTCCTCGAAATCATCACAATAATAATAGTCCATCCTAGCATCTATATTATCCAAACCATTAAAATATTCATTTACCGTTTCTAATACTATACGTGATAATTCAAATATATCAGCACTGTCTATATTATTAATTTTTGATTTTAATAATTCATAAGCATATTTAATATCTCCTATTTTTGCATTAACGATATCACCAATTCCCATTTCAATACCAATTAATTCTTCATTGAAAGAGCCATTAAAGGATGAAAGATACCCACCATGTACAATACCATTTGTAAAATTTGCACCTATTTTCTGTTTTCGCATTGTACCTTCGCCATACTGTACTTTATCTCCATCTACTATTACTTTAGTTCCATTATTTCTTATATATTCCATTAAAATCACCTCTACTATTAAATAGTATATCATAATTTTTAAAGATTTTATAAAAATTACCCATTATTCCCCATAAAAATTGTATCACCCTTTTTAACTGTATAATATCCACTCTCATCATCCGCAACATATGGAATATTCTTATAATTGGCAACACCTCTTACAACAGCTTCAGCATATTTTTCATAATCATTTTTAAGTTGATTAACATCATCGCCTTTACTATCTAAAAAACCATATTCAACAATTACTGCTTCAGTATTTGGAGTATTTCTATGCATAAAATAATAATCTTTTACAGGATTACTTGGTAACCTTTGCTGATAATACTTTCTAATGTTTTGACCTTCTTTCTCTATTTCATCAAGTATATCCTTAGACAAAGTCGATGTATTTCTAAGGGCATAGATAACTTCAGCACCATCTCCTCCACCTGCATTAATATGATTAGATATTACTATTACATCTTTAGAATCCCCATAAGCATTTAAAACTCTTCTAACTCTTTCTTTTTGATCTAATGTTTCATCTGTATCTCTAGTTAAAGTAACTGGTACTCCAAGTTCTCTAAATCTATCATACATATATTTACTTATTAATAAATTTAAATCTTTTTCAATAATTCCATTACCAGATGCCCCTGGATCTTTACCACCATGACCCGGGTCTATAACAATTCCTTTTAAAGCCATTTAAATCACCTATAATAATTTATGAAAAAAGCATAGAAGTGTGATTATATTTCCGAATAACATTAATCAATTTATTTTGATTTTCCAACATAATTTTTACCATCAACTGATAGCGGATCTAACTCCGTTAGTTGTGGCATACTTTCAATAAGCATTTTATTTATTTGCTCTACAGATATAGATATATCTGTTCTTTTGCATCCTTCTCTAACTTGATTTATAAAATCCTTTCTATCTAAATAACAATTTTGTTCATAGTCAAATATCCATATTGAAGATAAATCATTTAGTGACAAGGAGCCTATTTGTCCATCTTTTACTTTATCGACAGAAGTTTCTAAAACAGGTCTTTTATCACAATAAAATGTTCTTTCACCGCCAACAGACCAGAACACTTCATTTTTGTGTCCACCTTTAACGCGCCCTTCTTTTGGTCTTATATATCCACAATTAATTATATCCGCAATTTGATCCATTCCTGTAGTTCTATAAACGGATGTTGGCAAAGTATGCAGAGAAATAGGATTATCTCTTCCAAAACCCATACCATCACTATAAAAAACTCTATTTTTAGCAGTGGTTATTCTATCAATACTATCATTCATGTTATTCACCTTTGTTAAAACCATTTTCAAAAGCTTTTATTATTTTTGCTTTCTCTTCATCAGTTTTTCCTTTACATAATTCATCAATTGTAGATTGTAAAGTTTCATCCCATTCATCATCTAATTCTTTTATCATATCATTAAGCCCTTGTTTCATATCTTCAACTGACATTAATTCGCTTTGCCTTTTATTCCACTCTTCACGTTGCTTTTCATATTTTTCTAATTCTATTTTTAATTTTCGATCAGTTTCTATTTCATTTTGTTCCCATTGTTTTTTTATTTTTTCTTGTTCTTCTGGGGTCTTATCCTTAAGAATTTCTTCCTTTATTTGTTTCATTTCTTTATTCATTTTCTTTATAACTTCATTTGAGTGCTTTAAATCATACTTATTATCTTTCACTATTAAATCCTCCCTATTATACTAAAGATAAAATTAAAAGTATTATTAAACTAATTACTAATCTGATTATAATTACCTTCTTTGATATTGAATATAGTTTTTCAATAGTTCTTCTCTTTTCTAACTTATTATAATTCTTACCAATCAATACCTCATTAAACATTCTATAATTATCTTCATGTTGTTCTTTATAAGATCCGCCTTCTAAACCATCTTCTAAATCTTTATATAGTCCTTCTATAATTGAACCAACTATTGTGCTTCCAAAAACAAAAGCCATTACCCATCCGCCTAATGTTAATAGTAATGGATTTTCAAAGAATAAATTCAATGTAGATGTGTCTTCATTTTTTATCAAAACTAATATTAAAAATACAAGTAAAGTTAAAATAGATCCTGCTGCAAGTCCTATAAGATTTTTAATCCAAAATCTTTTTTTAATTGTATCATTAAATCTATCTTCACCATTATTTAATAAACCAGAGATATATGAACACAAATTATAATGTTCTTCATTCATATTCTTATTTGAAGTAACAAAATGAATGACATACTCTGAATAAGCTATTGTTACATCAAGATTATGCTCAGTAGTTTCATTCATATCATTATCATTATAAGAAATATATAATCTTTCTTCAATTTTATAAACATATTGAGGTTCTTTTAAAGCATCATAAAATACAAAATCATCTTGAGTATCAATTTTTCTTCCATCAGTAAACTCAACTTTATATTCAAGTTTAGGTTTTATATATGCATAATGCTTATAATGAGCTTCATATAGACTTGCATTATTGTTTTCTTGTAACTCTCTTTGTATTTGTTCATTATAATAGTTAAGAGTCTTTTTTAAATACTCTGTTATATCTCTTATTTGATCAATTGTTATTATCTTATTATCAATAAGAAATGAGTTTGTTTCATCCATATTTGCCTCCTAAAAATCTATTTTTTCTAAATAGCATTTATCTAATACCGAATCATTAATTAACTTTATATTAGATAATTTTGCATATTCAAGAACAATTTTTTTATTAATTCCCATTGCAATTCCATATATTAAGTATTTATCCCAAATTTTCACTTCCATTAAGTCTCTCTCAGACATTATACTAAAATCATTTAAAAATTTTTTCAAAGCAATCCATTTTTCTATTTCATCATTATTCAAAAAATACACATGTTTAGGGGATTTTAAATATACCCTATGTGAAAAATATATTATACATATACTCAAACCTATTACATTAGCAAAGACTATTGAAACTAGTGAATAAATAAATATAATGTAATCAATAAAAGTTATTGATGATTTTTTATTATAATCTCCGATAAAGAAACATATTAACATTAATCCACTTAAAACCACATTTCCAATTTCAAGAAATTGATTAGTTTGATATGAGTATTTTGAAAGTAAATAAGTTATTATTAATATACCTAAATAAAATATCGATATAGCAGAAGATATTCCGAAAAGTAGTCCCTCTATATTTTTGTTATCTTTTAGTATTATTGCTTTTAATAACATAAATAAAATGAAACTTATAAAATAACCGATTATTATTGATAATAAAACATTATTTGAAATCAAATATATTATAGGAAAAAACATTGCAAATCCTAATACAATATAATTAGTTAGAAAATTTATTTTGTTGGTTAATCTTTTATATGACACTTTATGAGTCTTTTTTAAATTTCCTCTTCTTTTTATCATATTCCCAACATTTTTAAATATATTTTCAAATTTAGGAGAACTTACAAAATCCTCTAATACTGCTTCTTGTTTTTCTTTAAAAAGTTCATCTAGCAAATAATTTTCATAGTCTTTTAATGCTAAAAATCTATCTTTGCCACCATCTTTAATAATACATTGTTGCTTATCATTTATAATCTTATATTCAACATCAACATATCCTTTTTTCCATAGATCTAAAATTGTAGCGATTACATCATTCCCATCAACATTACCTTTTATCATAAATCCGACAATTGCAGGATTTTCTTCAGAAGGAATTTCTCTATAATATTCAATCTTATCATCTTTATTCAAATGCATATTAAATAAATAATATAAGCATTCAAATATCAAAACCAATATAAGCAATATAATTAAGTACATATATTTAACTCCTTCTACTATTACATATCCATTATATCATAAAAAAAATATGAATTTTAATGTAAATAGACTTAATTTTACAATTTAATTATTTGATATGTGTTATAATATTAAAGTAGGAGTTTAAGATGATATTAAATATATTATTATTAATTGTCGGATTTGTTTTCTTAATAAAAGGCGCTGACTTCTTTGTAGATGGCGCAAGTTCGACTGCTCAAAATTTTAAAGTTTCTAAAATGTTAATAGGACTTACTATTATTGCTTTTGGAACAAGTGCACCAGAATTTGCTGTTTCAATGCAATCACTTGCTAAAGGAAGCACAGATATGTTATTAGGTAATGTTATAGGTAGTAATATCCTAAACGTTTTATTAATATTAGGAGTTGCAGCAGTTATTCACCCGATTAAAATAAAAGACAATACAATAAAAAAAGAATTACCATTATGCATGTTAATTTCTATGTTATTAATTGTATTATTTTTAGATATAAGATTAGCTAATGGCTTGGCAAATGAAATAACAAGATCAGATGCAATTGTTATACTATTATTCTTTTCAGTTTTTATATATTATTTGGTTTCTTTAGCAAAACAAAAGAGAGAAAAAAATGAAGATGAAAAGCCAAAATTTAAATTAGGAAAATCACTTCTTTTAGTAGCAATAGGACTAATTGGAATTATATTTGGTAGTAACATGGTTGTAAATAACGCATTAGGTATTGCAACAAAAATAGGTTTAAGCGAAAGAGTAATCGCATTAACTATTATTGCATTTGGAACTTCATTACCAGAACTTGTAACAACTATTGTTTCATCAAAAAAAGGTGAGCAGGATCTACTACTCGGAAATATTATTGGTAGTAACATTTTTAACGCTTGTGTTGTTCTGGGAATTCCAGTTGCATTATATGGAACAATAACACCATCCGGATTCAATTATATTGATTTAATAATGTTAATTGCTTCTTCATTCTTGTTATTTGTATTTGCAGAAACAAAAAGAGTTATTACTAGATTTGAAGGGTGCATGATGTTGCTAGCATTTATTATATATTATGTTTTAGTTTTTGTTATTTAATAATATTTTACTCAAAAAGTCATAGTTTTTCATTTCCTATAACTTATTTTTTCTTTTTTATTAAATAATTGCCCCAAGTAGCAGTAGGTCTATTTACATTAGCATAAGCACCACTTACCACTTTCAAAATAATCCACTATTTGTGAATTAGGATCAACTTCTTTAAGCATATCCTCTAATATATCTTTATTAATATAATTGTAATACTTTCCATCTTGAATTATTTCAGCATCACCTATTTTAAAACACGTATAAATTACTCCATCATCTTTTAGTGCTTTTATCATTTTTCGTAAAATATCAGGTAAATTTTCTCTTTCTACATGAAGTATTGATGAACAAGCCCATATTCCATCATATAATGAAACACTTGATAACTCATTAAATTTCATACATTCAACTTTTTGACCAATATAGTCACTTGCAAGTTCACATAATTTTTCAGAGCCATCAATTGCTTTAACAGTATATCCTTTTTCTAAAAAATATTTACTATCTCTACCAGAACCACACCCAAAGTCTAAGATATATGCATTATCAGGTAAAAAGCATAAGAATCTACTATACACTCCAGTCATGTCTCCGTTTTTAGTCGCTTCGCAATACTTTTTAGCATTTTCATTATAGTATTTTAATGTATCATATTTTTTCATAAAACCTCATTTACATCTTTCATTTCTATTAAATGCTCCAATATATTATTTATTTGTTATCAACGTTCTAGCTCTATCAGCACTATCTTTTATTTCATTATTCTCAAAATATACATTTAAGAAATTTCTAGATGCAATATAATCACATAAATGAACTAATAGTTGCTCTTTTGTTTTTGGCACCGGCATAATAACATTACTTTCTTTATCCTTATTCCATGGCCCCATATGAGTTAGTATTAAGCTTGATACAAACTCTACATCTTTTTCACTAATTAATAATTTATCTTTATTATCTAAAATAAAATTACTCATAATAACAGGATGCTCACTGCATGTGTGCCCACAATTAGTTATACCAGACTTAAATCCATCGTGAAGTATTAATGCCATTCTCATAAGATCTTTTGTATAATCATCATATATTCCAAAGGCTTCATCTCTAAACATTTCTTCTAATATTCTCATTGCAACTTTGACATGTCTTACAAGTCCACCTTCACCTAATGAAAAAGCTGGATGATATTTTCCAGAAGAAGATGCTGGTATATTAAAAAAATAAACTGGTATCATTTCTAAAATAATTTCAGTACTCAATCTTACATTTTCGTTTTCAAATCTATTTAATTCTACATTAAAAACATCTTTTTTCATAAAACCCTCCTAATAATATTATAAATTGAATACAAATTTATTTCAATTATTCTACTATCAAAATAACTGTTATTGCTGTATCGTATGAAAAAAGCACATTTCTGTGCTTTTATTAAATCGATTTAATTTGTTTTCTTTTTAAAGAAATAAATGTAACAGTAGATATACCAATAATTACTAATAATACTGCACCCACTTCAAATAATCCTGTTTTTACATTTTTTATTTTATAAATGACTTTTATATGATGATTTGCATCTACATTTTTAAATATATATTCTTTTTCATTTCCTTGTAACTTTGTAGACTCACCATCAATTATTATTTCGCTTAGTTCATAACCATTATTTGGTTTATAAGTAATTATAGCATCATTTCCATATGCCACAACAACTGATGGATCAGGGTTTATCGTACCGTTAACTACTTCTGTTGTTATTGTATATGCAGTGTCATAAACTACTCTTACTTCATGATCTTGACTAATATTATTAAATAAATAATTTGATTTATATGTCTCTATTGAAACATATTTTCCATCAACCCATACACTTTTTAATGCATAACCTTCTTCCGGTGTATAAGTCACATTAATATTCTTACCATGTGGCACAATCACAAAAGGTGTTGGATCTATTTCACCATGAACAACACTAGTTACTACTTTATGAGAAAGAATTTCAACGTGAACTTCATTTGTTTCCTGTGGTTTATCATCAATAGTTATTACAGCTTGGTTCTTTATTATAATTTTATCGTTAATTATATAATTAGATAGTTCTTCTAAAGTAGTTCCTTCTTTTATTTTAGTAGTTATAAACATTTTATATGTATGGTTATAAAAATTATTATCTCCTAAAGATACTGATTTAGCAGCAGCGGTTATTTTTTGCCCATTAACAGTTATATCAAATTTATCAGTTACATCTTCATTTGATTCATTTTTTATTACAACTTTATTTGCATCAGCTACTAAAACATCTTTTAATATATCTTCTATTATAAATGAAGAATAACGTCCACTAAAATCCGGGTCACCAGGATTTCCTAATTCTTGATCAATTTCAAAAACTATATCCTCATCTATATTCACTACTTCTTTTTCAGCAACCTTTGCTGGTGAAGTTGGATGTTTTATATACCATACTTCAATTTTATGATTTTTAGTCATTGGTCCAAAATCATATGAATCTTTAAATTGTGTGATTGATACTGGCGTACCATCAACCTCTATTTTATTCAAATAATAACCATTATTTGCGTAATAATTAATTGGATCAGGATCTTCATTTTCCCAAAAATTTCCACCATTATCTATGCCGCCATTGTGTGCAATAGTTGTAAGAGTATATTGTCTCTTACAAACAACTGCAACGTGATGATCAGCCTTTATTTTAGTAAACGAATATTGACTAGTATATGTCGATGTGCTTTTTGAAACACCATCTACTTTTACAGAATATAATTTATATCCTGAATTACATTGATAATTGACTGTTAAGTTTTCACCATGTGCAACAATAGTTGGAGAATCGGATGGAGAATTAGGATTTATTGTTCCATTAACTATTTCTGTAGTTATTTCGTGTGTAATAGCCGTTGAAGAAAGAGAAATTCCACCATGTCCATTCCAATATGTTTCTAAATTTATATTCTTAAAAATTGGATTACTATATTGGAATGTCCTTCTTATTGAAGTTCCTTGAAATAGTTCAGAAAAAGCATATGCAGTACTTCCTAAATGATCATTATATAGTGGGTTTCTATCACTTTGATTTATCCCTGAATTCTGATCAAAAATATAAGTCCCACTAGGTAATACTTTATAATATAACTGATTTGTTACAGTTTCTTTAGAAGGACATGTTTCATCACTAACCAAACATTTAAGTCCATAATTTAAATAATTTATTCTTACGTTTGTGTTATCATTGTCTATAATTATTCCCTGGTTTTGATCAATGTCCCAATACGTAGTATTACCTTTTACTGTAATCGCTTGTCCTGTTGCGGCATTTATAAAATCGTATCTTACCCTTACCCATTTAACCCCGGTTACACGTACTCCTATTTGAGTTTTAGTGAATAAAATAGCAGGTTCGCTTATTTTTAAATATATGTTATCCATTGGTTCGTAAGCAACTACTGTCGCTTTAACGTCAATTGTCTTACCATCATATACTCCAACATTTTTGTATAAAGCAGAATAATTATTAATTGATCCTTTTGCTAAAGTAGGTGATCCATCATTCATACCATTAGTATCCCATCTTCCTGGTAGATACTGATCATTATTCCACTCTTGTTTAACTTGAGCTATTGTTTTTCCATTAGCAGTTGTCTGAATTCCACTATATGTTGTATTATATTCACAATCACCCTCATTTCCGTCTTCAAAAGGACAACCTAAAGAAAAATAATATTCTAGAGTACCACTATCACTTATTCTAGGCAATCTTTTAGTAGCTAGATTATAGAAATTAGCATTAGTGTTCATACGTTGTAATGTTCCATTTCTTGCAGACATTATTTCATCAGTTGTTCCGGCTTTTACACTGACAACTAAAAACATACTCAAAAATATAAATATAAATAGTTTTAATTTTTTCATATCGATACTCCTATTCTTAAATAAATAATAACATTTTTATTATATTTTGTAAACATTAAAAAATAAGTCACATTTTGAAAAGTGACTTATTTTATGCTATCTATTATTTCTTTAAAATTCATTGAATTACTAGCTTTGACTAAAATATTATCATCATCTAATTTTATACAACTGATTAATTCTATTGCTTCTTCATTATTCTTAAAATGATAGCAATTATTTTTATTAAATCCTTGTTTAATAGATGCTTCGTTTATGCATTTTGAATCTTCTCCAACTGTAATTAACACATCTATTTTTTCTTCAAATATCAATTTACCAATTTCTTTATGAAGATAAATTGAATACTCTCCTAATTCTTTCATATCACCCAGTACAGCAATCTTTCTACCACTTAAATTTCCTAAATATTTGATTGCATATTTCATTGAATCATAATTAGCGTTATATGTATCATCTATAATAGTTATATTATCTTTTTTAATTATATTCATTCTATTATCGCTCAGTTCAAACTCATTTAAGCCCTCTTTTATATCTTGATCTTTTACATTATATATGTTACCTATTGCGATAGCAACTAATGAATTATAAATAAAATGTTTTCCACCTACATTTATTAAATATTTCTCATCATTACAAACAAACTCACTACTGTTTTCATATTCTTTTATATTCTTAGCCTGATAATCACTTTTATGATCTATTCCTATTGTTATTATTTTATAGTTATCTTTATTGTTTAAATACCATTCGTGCAATAAATCATTGTCATTGTTAATAACTACTATTCCATCTTTTTTTAAGCCCTCTAATATTTCTAGCTTAGCTTTTAAAATATTTTCTCTACTCCCTAGATTTCCTATATGCGCAGTTCCAACATTTGTAATAACTGCTACATCAGGCTTTGCAATACTAGTTAAATAAGATATTTCTCCAAGGTGATTCATACCCATTTCTAAAACTAATATTTCAGTATTTTTTTCTAGTGATAGAATGCTCAAAGGTAAACCAGTAAAATTATTTTTATTACCTAATGTTTTATGAACGTTATATTTTTTCTTTAATACACTATAAATAATATCTTTGGTACTGGTTTTACCAGAAGAACCAGTTACCGCGATTACTGGATAGTTTAAGTTTTCTCTTACATACCTAGCTATATTGCCTAATGCAATAACAGAATCTTTTACAACCATAATAGATTTATTATCTTTTAAGTATTTTAAATCTTCATCATATACTTTATAATTATCTAATATACAAATACTTGCCCCTTTATCAAAAGCATCCTTATAGAATAAATTACCATCAAAGTTTTGTCCTTTTATCCCTATAAAACAATCGCCTTCATTAATTGTTCTAGTATCTATTGATATATTGTTAATATTAACATCAATTTTATTGTAAATTTTTACATATTCGATATTTTTATAAATATCTATTGTTTTCATATTATCACCTAATTAATATTATACATTAATATAAAAAATAAGTTATTAAAACTTATTTTTTATTAAAATAAATATATTTATCTAACCAAGATTCAAATTCTTTTTGATCTTGGTATTTATTTAAATCTTTATCACTATTAGCATCTAAATAGTCTACTATTTCATTGTTCTTTATTATTATAATGGATGGTGCATATTTAACTGTATTATAAAACTTTGTATTTTTAAATTCTTCAAATGATATAGATACAAAATCTATATCATATTTTTTAGCAAATGATTTAAATATATCTTCACAAGGAACAGGCAAACTACAGTAACTATTATATGTAAATAACACATAAGTATCATCTATTTTGTCTAATAAATCATTTGATTTTAACTCTATAAATTCACCTCTATTATAATATTCATCACTTAAATACATTCTTTCTTTACCATCATTTTGATTTAATTTACAACCAGTTAATACCAAAAATGATAGCATTATTATAAATATTTTTTTCATTAATTAACCTCTGTTAACCTATCAAAATCTATATTATGGTATGGAACTTTAGAAAAATCACATTTATTAGAGCCTTCTATTTTAGTACTTACTCTTCTATTCCCTTCATAATTCCAATAACCACCTACATTATATATTTTAGAAGTATCCCAACCTAAAGATCCAAGCATTTGTTTAGTAAAGTTAGCATATCCTCCAGCACCACACATTATGAATATTGTTTTATCTTTTGGAAATATATATTCTAATATATCCATTGATTCTTTGTAATTAGCAATATACTTTCCATTTTCTAATCTAAATAGTGTTTTGCCTTGATATAAACCAGATACGTTTTCAGATTTCTTTTGATCAATATATTCTTGTGGAAACTCTGTTAAATATGCATAAGGTATTACTTCAAATCCTTCTACAAATCCAGTTAAATCTCTTTCTCCACCTTTATTTTCCCAAGTCGCAGTATCTTCAAGCATTCTAACATCTCTATATACTACATCACTTCTTCCTAAGTAGTTATCAATTGTTTTTTCATTGATATTTTTATCAATATCATACACTCCTCTTAAACCTTCGGATTTTTCTTGAGCAGGTAATGGTTTTAAATCACTTTTATTATTAAAGCTATAACCGTACAAACCTCCAATCACTAAACTTATAATTACTAATACTATTAATTTAATTTTTTTCATAGTTTTCTCCTTTCAAAATAATTATCACTTAAATCTATTACACAATCAATAAATTATAAGTTGAAAAAACTCAACAATAAGTTGAGTTTTTATTCTACTGTTACTGACTTTGCTAAATTTTGGGGTTTATCAATATCACATCCGCGTTTTTTAGCAACTTCATATGCAATTAATTGAAGAGGTATTATAGAAAGTATAGGCATAACCAATTTATGAACTTTAGGCAACACTAATTTCAAATCGTAAAAATCTTCATCAATATCTTCATTTGTTATGAAAATCACATATGCATTTCTAGCTTTAACTTCTTTTAAATTACTTATAGTTTTATTAATAATATTCTCATCAGTACAAATTCCTATTACTGGAGTTCCATCTTTTATTAATGAAATTGTACCATGCTTTAATTCACCCGCTTGAAAAGCAACGCTATTTATATATGATGTTTCTTTTAATTTTAGACTTCCTTCTAAGCATAAAGCATAATCGATTAATCTTCCTATAAAAAATGTATCTTCGTGTTTATATATTGCTTCAGCATATTTTTCATAGTTATTATTTAGAAGATTACAAATATGTTTTTCTAAATTATCATATTCTTTTAAAAGATTTAAATTATTTGAAAATTTAACTGCTAATAATGAAATTAAAACTGTTTGAGCTAAAAAAGCTTTAGTAGTTGCAACCGCTATCTCTGGACCCGCTTTAACATATAAAGTATAATCTGCTTCCCTTGATATTGAAGATCCAACTACATTTACAATAGCAAGTGTATCAATTTTATCTTCTTTTGCTTTTCTAAGAGCAGCAAGGGAATCTGCAGTTTCTCCAGACTGACTAATAACTATTACAAGTGTATCTTTATCATAAAAATTTTTCTTATATCTATATTCACTAGCAACTTCAACTAAAACTGGAATATTTGTATATTCTTCAATCAAATATTTACCTATATTTCCAACATAGTATGCACTTCCACATCCAATAATGTGAATTTTATTATATTTTTTAAAATTTGGCATTGTATTTTTAAACTTATAATTATCAACATAATAATTTAATGTATCTTTAAATACTTTTCCTTCTTCATGTATTTCTTTTAACATGTAGTGTTCATAATTACCTTTCATAGCGGAATCAGGTGTACCATCAAATATTTTTTCTTCTTTTCTTATTTCATCTAAATTTGTATCATATATTTTATATTCATCAAAACTTAATTTAGCTATCTCACTTTCATCTAACAAAATATATTTGTTAGTAAAGTTTAGTATTGCTGGTACATCACTTGATAAAAAGTAACCTTTTTCATCTCTTGCAATTATTAGAGGGCTTCCATTTCTAACTGCATAAATATGTTTTAAATCATCATCACATATTATTCCAAGTGCATAACTACCTTCTAGTTCTTTGATAGTATCTCTTATTGAAACCATAATATCTTTTGAAATACTATAATTATAATCTAATAAAGCTGGTATTACTTCAGTATCAGTTTCACTTAGAAAACTATAACCTTCTTTTATTAATTTTTCTTTAATTAATACATAATTTTCAATAATACCATTATGTACAACAGTAAACTTACCATTTTTATGTGGATGAGAATTGATTACATTTGGTTTTCCATGAGTTGCCCACCTTGTATGCCCAATAGAAACGTAAGTTTCTTCTTGTGCATTTATTTTTTTATCTAAATTCTCAATTCTCCCAACTTCTTTTAATATATTTAAGCTTTTATTTTTAACAAATGCAATTCCAGCAGAATCATAACCCCTATATTCTAGAAATTTTAAGCCACTTAAAACTTTAGGCAAAGCTTTATCAGTGCCTATGTAGCCAACTATTCCACACATAAAACTCCTTGCTGTTATGTAATATATTCTTTGTTACAATTTTGATTTTGCTTTTTAAATATATTTAACGAACATAACCATCCGTGATAGAATCCGCTGATTATTCGATAACTACCATCCTCGTCAACCAAAGTGGCCCTTGCGCTAACAATAAATTACCTCCATTTCATATTTATTGTTTTACATTATAATTATATCATTAAATAATTATTTAATGAAAGAAAAAAGCACTTAAGTGCTCAACTTTTTAATTTATTATCACCTGTTTTATAATCAATTTCTATATTATCTTGAACATTATAAACATAAACATTAAATTTAATACCTTTACCATTATCTTCAATAGAATATGCTTCCATTTGTACCCCACTAGCAAGTAAGTTATCCTCTAAATAAACGGGTGTTACCCTATATAAGACATGATTTTTAGTTTTCTTTATATAATTTGCAACTTTATTTTCAAATTCTAACATACTAACACTATTCATTTTTCTTGTACAAGTTATTAAATTTTTTTCATTAGCATTTTCGCCAGTTAATTGATATGCAATTAAGTGACACCTATTATATAAGTATTTGCCTTCTATAAAATCGTATTTAGATATCTGCCATCCAGTTGGTTTAATTGAGCCAATACTTTCTCTTTTAAAAGTTGGCATTAAATCAATTCCAATGTTAGCATAAGCAACACCTGCTCTACCTAAATAATCTAAATCACTATACTTTTCAAAAGATTTACTATTCATATCAGATTCATCAAAATTAGGAATATTTTTATTTAATACAATATAATTTTTCCCATTATAAGAAGGGATATTTTCTGTTGAATATCCATATGAAATATCATCGCTTCTACCATATATTAATAAAACAATGATAATGGCGACTAAATATAATAATTTTTCTACTATCTTATCTTTTTTCATTTACTTCTTCTAATAAAATACTTTCTATCTCACTTCTTAACTTATTATTAGCATCATCTAATGACATTTTACCAACTTTAAATGGTTTACCAAATTTAATCTTTAAATTCTTTGTTCTAAATTTATAATCTCCTGTTATACCGAAAGGCACTATTGTAGCATTAGTTTTTTTAGCCATCGAAACAGTACCATATTTAAATGGCAATAATAATTCACTTGTTTTATTTCTTGTTCCTTCAGGAAACAATCCTATTGCTCCACCGCTCTCTAAAACTTCAATAGCTTTTTCTTTAGCCTCTTCATCATGTATAGACCTATTTACTGAAATACATCCAGTCATTTTAAAGAAAAATGCAGTTTTACCATCAAAATATTCCTTTTTAGCCATATAATGAATTACTCTTTTAGTTGCAATAATTGCAAGGCATTGATCCATTATATGTTTATGGTTACCTACTATTAATATAGGGCCACTTTTAGGTATTACTTCTTTATTATAAACTTTAGGCCTATAATAAAACTTAGATAATATTGGTTTTAATAATTTATATCCCCACTCACTTAGCTGCTTTTTCTTTTTCATACTTCTCTTGTTCCTCTTTTTCAAGTTTTACATAGTCAAATTTATTATATAATGTTTTAGGTAAAGAATTAACTATTTCAATATTCTTAACTTGTGAATAAGCTGCTAAGTTTTCTTTACATAGTTTTTTAATTTCATTTCTAAATTTGAATGTATCAGATTTTCCTTCTTTTAATATTATGTATGCTTTTGGTACATGCATTTTATATTCATGTGGAATACTTATTACACAACATTTAGATACATCCGGATGTCTTTCAATAACTTCTTCTATTGCACTTGGATACACATTAAATCCGCTTGATACAATTACTCTTTTTAATCTTTGAGTGAAATATATTACTCCATTAGGCGCTATATAGCCTATATCTCCAGTGTGAAGCCAAGTCTTACCATCTTTATGCCTTCTTAAAACTTTTTTAGTTTCAACTTTATTATTTAAATATCCCATCATAATAGTAGGACCATTTACGCATATTTCTCCTTCTTCACCAAAATCAAGTGGTTCGATAGATTCTGGAGGGCATATACAAAATTCATTACCTACCATTGGTATACCAATTGAACCAGGTTCATTAGATCCATCATATGTATAAGCAGTAGCAGCAACACTTTCAGTCATCCCATATCCTTTAGAAATAGATATTTTAGCACCATGTTGTCTTAAATACTTATTCATTTTCTTTTCCAAACTAAGTGTTAAATAATCTCCGCCACTTATAACATATTTTAAAGCACTTAAATCTAATTTATCAAACATTTTATTATTAAGAATAGCTTCCCATAAAGTTGGAACACCAGCTAAAATGTTAGGATGATATTTATCCATTATTTTATAAAATCTTTTATTATTAAATTCGGGAACTAATATAACTTCAACTTTTAAAGATAAAGGACAGTGCACACATACACCCAGACCAAATCCATGAAATATTGGTAAAATAGTTACTACTTTATCTTTAGGCCTAGCATTGTATACATTAACTCCACCTTGCTGTGCTAAAGCATTAAAGCTATAGTTACTTATCATTATTCCTTTAGGTGTTCCAGTAGTCCCACCGCTATGTAAAATAACTCCTAAATCTTTAGGACCAACATTTACTTTAATCTTTTTATGATAAGAATAAGCTAAATTTAAAAATTCTTTCCATTTTATATATTTAGAATCATTTACTGGCCTTTTTATTTTAAGTCCTTGTGTAAGAGAATATCCTATACCCATCACTTTAGGCATAGATTCTTTTACAGATACCATTATAATTTTATCAACATTAGTATCTTTTATTATATCTTTTACTTTTTCATAATTAGCATCGTATAACATTAAGATTTTAGATTTTGATTCACTTAAATAAAACTTTATTTCATTTGCAGCAGACAAAGGATGTATCATATCTGCAACTGCTCCTATTTTATTACATGCATAAAACATTTCTACTGCTTCTGGTGTGTTAGGCATACATATTGAAACAACATCACCTTTTTTAACATCCCAAGCCTTTAATGCCTTAGAAATTGTATTTACTTTTTTTAAAAATTTAAAATACGTAATTCTATTTCCAAAATAATTAATCGCATAAAAATCCAAATCATCCCCAACATTATCTCTCATATAATTATAGATTGATTTATTGGTAAATTTAATTGATCTATCTTTTCTAGAATAATACGCAAGCCATGGATGCTCTTTTCTCTTTCCTTTAAAAATTCTAATCAATAATTTGTCAAAAAATCCCACTGTTAATCCTCCAAATTAGTTTTAATAACATTCATTAATTTATCATTTTCTTTATTTAAATCTTTAGATTTTACTTCAATAGGTTTGTAAAACTTAAGCTCTATTCTACTAAATAATCTATATTTACCTTTAATAGTAAAAGGAACTATTTTCTTATTAGTGTCTTTAGCAAACTTAACTGCACCTATTTTAAATGGTATTATAGTTTCTTTAGTTCTATTTATAGTGCCCTCTGGAAATATTCCTATCACTCCATCATTATTTAAAATGTTATTAGCTATTTCAATAGATTCTTTATTTTGATGATTAACTCTGTCAATTGGAATAATTCCCATACTTCTTAATATAAAATGTTTATATAAAGAATCTTTTGCTAAAAATCTAATACATCTTTTAGTTGATGAAATTAATAATACACAGTCTAAATTATTAGTATGATTACCAGCTAAAATTATTCCTTCATTTAAAGGAATATTTTCTGTCCCCTCAATTTTAGACAAATAAACAATATTAACTAAAAACTTAATTATAGGTCTTGTTAACTTATATAATATTGGTGTATTCATTTTATCAACCCTATATCTAATTATACGCCTTTATATAAAAAACTACAAATAAAAAAGAGTTATTAACTCTTCTTCATTTCATAAACAACATCTACATTGTCACTTACATTCTTTGAATGGGTTACAATAATAACACATTTATTTTCTTTTTTAGCTAAATTCTCAAATATTTTCATTATTTCATCTTCAGTTTCTTTATCTAAGTTACCAGTAGGTTCGTCTGCAAGGATTATATCAGGATTATATGAAAGACTTCTTGCAATTGCAATTCTTTGCTGTTCTCCACCTGATAGTTTTAATACTCTCCTATTTGCAAGACTTTTATCAAGGCCAACACTTTCCATAAGTGATAGAGCCTTCTCTTTTTTATTAATACCTTTTAAATTGCTTATATCCATAGATAACATTATATTTTCTAAAGCAGTTAAATGAGGTAAAAGATTATAACTTTGAAATATAATTCCTACATAAGTATTTCTATATTTATCTAAATTTATCTTCTTTAAATTTTCATTTTTATAAAATATATTTCCTTCATACTTATTTTCAAGACCACTTATTAATGATAATAATGTTGTTTTACCTGTTCCGCTTTTTCCTTTAATTGCATAAGTTTTTCCAAGTTCAAATTCATAATTAACATTTTTTAAAGTATATTCATCTTTTTTAGCATCTTTATATCTATAACTAACATCATCAATTTTTAAAATAACATTCTTTTTCATTAGCTTCTCTCCCTTAATATTTCA
Source organism: uncultured Bacilli bacterium (assembly GCA_905235065.1). Taxonomy (GTDB): domain Bacteria; phylum Bacillota_I; class Bacilli_A; order RF39; family UBA660; genus CAJOJR01. Next base: position 7,336 of record CAJOJR010000018.1, on the reverse strand, counting down.
AGTGGTGAAAATCTTTGAATACTTATCATTGAAGCTAGAGAACTTATAAATGTAAGACCAACTCCAATAAGTAAAAGTTCACCTAATACTTTAATATCTACTACTGCATTTATTGAATCTGCTTTTTCTATTGTAACAAGTCCATTAATTTTATTTTGAGGACCACCTTCACCAAACATATGCCCACCAAAATTAGAATTAATTTTTTCAACATTTGAAGAAGAATTTTGAATTTCATTTTCTAAAAGTGAATTAGCAATTTTAACACTTGATAAAGAACCAATACCAGCACCAATTATTAAACCAAATATAGTGACTACCAAAAGTTCAATTACAAATTCAGAAATAACTTTAAATTTAGACATACCAATTGTTCTTAAAACACCAATTTCATATTTTCTTTCTCTAATATTAATCATATTAATAACAAATAATACTACTCCACCTATAATTAAAGTTATGATTAAGAAAGTAGTCGCAAAAGTTTTGACATTATTTATTGATTCAGTCGCACTTTCTACTTCAGATAAGTTATTAGTTACTTGATAATATTCACTTAAACCTTTTCCAGTCACTTCTTCGCTAAACTTATCAGCAACATCACTACTTGTCAATATAAATGTAGGGTTTAATTCCGCATCCAAATCATCACTCAAAGAAAGAATGTTTTCAATAACATTACTATTAGTTATAATATCATTAACTGACGCAGAAAACATATTAGTCATATCATCTGAATCTTCAGTATTTTCTTTATAAATACCACTAACAGTAAGTTCATAAGTTATTTTTGAATCTTTTGGGCTAGTTAAAGTTATTGTATCTCCTACTTCAATATTATTGAGACTTGCAAGTTCTTCACTTATAACACAAGTATTACTTTCAAAATCACTACTAACTTCACCTGAAGTAATCGTATAACTACCATTAATAAAATCAGTCATTGCTTCATATGAATTATATCCAATTAATTTAAATGCACCATTTTCTGCTTTTAAATTTTTAATTTCTTCGGTTTTTTTAGTAGTTGTTGTACTTCTTTTACCACCGTAGTTTCCATCTGGTCTTCCTGGATATTTACCACTTCCAAATGTTTCAGTTCTAGTAGTTGTTGTAGTAGTTTCCTTTACTAAACTATCAGTTGCTTCTTTTAAATTACTACTATTCATATTAAGAGTATAAGTATAATAATAACTAGATACATATTTACTATCAGCATACTTTTCAATTTCTTCCTTTGTAACGCTCTCAATGTTATTAAAAGAATTAATCATGTCTTCCCCAGAACTACTTTCTTTAAAAGATTCAACTAATTTTTCCCTATTCATTCCAATAGAAGCTTTTATTTGATACTTTTCTTCATAAGAAGAAACTATTTTATTCGCAGCATTAAGGATGGATAACGTTACTGCACAAGCACAAGATATAACAATTATTATTATACCTATCAAAATATTTCTTCCTTTGTTCCTACTTATTGATTTTAATGAATTTTTAAAAATATACATATTTTTTCTCCTTTCAACATTTAAATTATATGATTCAAATATTAAAAAAAAATTAAAAGAAGCGTTAAGCTTCTTTTTGAGTTAATATCATTAGAAATTTATTTTATTATTATGTATATAATTAATATTTCTATCTATATAACATTTATCACTTCCCTTCACTATATTAATAGTAAATTAAAAGTATTAAATGAATATTAAAATTATTTATCAACATTTATAACTGAAGAAATAGGGATGACAAAATGATCCTTATTTAAATGAACAAGTTCATCTGCTAAACATATTATTCCTCCAGTTCCAATTTTCTTTTTGCTACTTTTTAATTTGTAAAAATTTTTAATCATATTTTCATTTGGAGAAGCGGTCTTTTTTATTTCAAATGGATATAAAGTGTTATTCTTTTCCATTATCAAATCTATTTCATTTTTTTCTTTATCTCTATAATAACTAATATTTAATTGTTTTCCGAAGGAATTATACATTTTTATTATTTCTGAAATAATGTAAGTTTCTAAATAGTGTCCTGCTTCTGAAGAAAATTGCAAATCCCTAGGAGATTCCCAACCCGATAAATATGAAGCTAGCCCTGTATCCATAAATATTATTTTTGGTATATGCGTAAGTCTTTTTATTTCACTTGACATATATGGATTAAGTAAATAAACAAGCCCGGATGTTTCTAAAATACTTAACCATTTTTGAGATGTTGGTACACTTATATTTGCATCATTAGCTAATGAAGTATAATTAAGTTGTTCCCCAGTTCTAGAAGCAACACTTTTTAAAAAAATTTTAAATGCTCTTTCGTTTCCTATTTCAGATAAATTTCTAACATCCCTAGATATGTAAGTATCAATATAACTATCAAAAAAAGCTTTTCGAGAAATATTTTTTTGTTCATATAATCTTGGCATTCCACCATTATAAATGATTTCAAACAATTTTAAAGAATCAATTTTTTCACTTCTTTTATATTCTGGTGGATTAAATACTTCTATATTTGAATTTTCAATTATCTCATTAAAAGATAAACTATTTAATTTTACTATACCAACTCTACCAGCCAATGATTCAGAAGCACTTTTCATCAAGTGTAATTGTTGTGAGCCTGTAAGCCAATACTGTCCATTTATTTTTGAATTATCAACTACCATTTTAATATATGGAAATAATTCAGGAGCATATTGTGCCTCATCTATAAATAAAGGTGCAGGATGTTCTTCTAAAAAAAGTTTCGGTTCTAATATTGCCTGATTTCTATAATTTTCATCATCTAATGATATATAGTTCATCTCTTTAGGCATTATTGATTTTAGCAATGTTGTTTTACCTACTTGCCTTGGCCCAGTTAATATTAAAACCTTAAATGTTTCGCTTATGCTTTCAATATATTTTTTTGCATTTCTTTGTAACATAAAATCACCTTTCTTTGTATAAATTATACTATTTAACTTTACAAAAGTCAAGGGTACCACTTTACAAAAGTCAAGTGTATTGCTTTACAAAAGTCGAAAAAAGTAATATTATCTAAATATTACTTTAAATGTTGTCAAATTATTCTTAGATTCCACTTTTATTTCACCATTGTGATTACTAACAATTGATTTAGCGATAGACAAACCTAGTCCATAGTGATTACTATTCCTATTTCTAGATTTATCTATTCTATAAAATCTTTCAAATATTTTATCCAAATCTTCTTCTTTAATATTATCTCCTTTATTAGAAATATTAAGTATTATTCCTTCTTTATTCTCATCAAGATTTATATTTATTATAGATTTAGAATAAGAATGTTCAATTGCATTATCAATTAGTATACTAAATAATTGATTTATTTGTGTTTCATTGCATTTGAATTTAACACCTTTTTTTATATCATATTTAAATTTAACATTCTTTTCAAAAGCTAAACTTTCAAATCTAAGAATAGACTTTTCTAAAGTTTTTGATAAATCTATATCTTTATATAATTCTTTATTATTTCCTTCTTCTAATTTAGCAAGATCTAACAATTCAGTTATAAGCTTGTTGCTCTTTTCTGTCTCATTTTTAATATTATTAATCCACTTTAAGTCAGAATCGCTTTCATAAGCTTCTACATTTGACATAATAACTGCGATAGGTGTCTTAAGTTCATGAGAAGCATCTGCAATAAATCTTTTCTGATTTTCAAAACTATCTTCAACAGGTTTACTTATCCACTTAGTTAATAACTTTGATATTAAAAATACAAGTACTTCTAATATTATAAATACTATTAATGAAATATTTAAATGAGAATTTAATCTCTTTGTAGTATTAATATTATCTATAATAATTAATGTATTATTTGATTTAAACCCATATGAATATCTATTAAAATATAAATTACCTACAAACATTTTTTTATTATTAGTATTTAATATTTTATTAGCGACTTCCTTAATTTCTTCAGTTTCAGTCACTTCACTGTGACTTATTACTTTAACTATTTCATTTTTATTATTTAATATAACAGAATAAAGAGTGGTATCAGCGAATATCTTAGGCTCATTATTATTAGGATCTCTCATTATATTATTTCTATCTTCTATCAATCTTTTTAAATTACCTTCAGTTCTAATCTTCTCTTCTTTATAAAATTGATAATTTGAAATAGAAAATACTAAAAGTAATGAAAAGGTGAAAATAGAGAATATTGTAAAGAACAGTTTATTTCTTAGCTTTTTCATTTATATCCTCCAACTTATATCCAAGGCCTCTAACAGCTTTAATACTAACTTTTGAACCAATTACATTTAATTTTTTTCTTAAGAAAGATAGGTAGGCTTCTAAGTTATTAGACTCAATTTCATTGTCAAGGCCCCAAATTTTATCATATATTTGATCTTTAGATATAACAATATTTTTATTTTGCATCAAATACTCTAAAATCATAAACTCTTTTCCACTAATTTCAATTGTTTCATTAGTAGTTGTGCACTTTAATACATAAGTTCTTAAATTTAGTTCAATATCGAAAACACAGATTAAATCTTCGCTATTTTTAGAATACTCTTTTCTAAGTTGAATATTCACTCTAGCGATTAATTCATCCATATGGAAAGGTTTAGTAATATAGTCATCAGCCCCACCGTTTAAGCCATTTAATTTGTCATCAAGCTCTGACTTAGCAGTTAACATAATTACTTTGGATTCAATATTATTTTTTTTAATTTCCTTTAATATTTCAAATCCATTAGTTATAGGTAGCATTACATCTAAAATAATAAGATCATATATATTACTAAGTGCATTATAAAGCCCTTCTTCACCATCAGAAGATATATCAACTTCATACTTTTCTTTTTCAAGTCTAGATTTTATTGCATCCGCTAAATTAAATTCATCCTCAACTATCAATATCCTCATAATTCACCTCGTTAAAATATTAACAATTAAATATTAAAATAAAATTAAAATATTTATATTTTTGATATTATCATATTTAATTTTTCCTAGTCAAATACAATTACTTATGTTGTAATGAAGTAAATTAAGTTTATTAGAATGCTTAATTAAATTCCATATGTTTAAAATATCATTCTTTTGTATTTTACTTGATTTTTTTAAAAAAAATATTATAATACAGTACAAAGGAGAATATATCTATGAAAAATGAAAAAAAATTTAACACAAAACATTTACTTGAATTATATAAATTATATCTAATTCAAGCAAATCAAGAAAATTTAAACATGAATAATTATCATTCTAACGAACATGATAACAGTAATACCCACCCTGATTATCATAACAATTCTCATGATAACACTCCAGGAAAAATGATATTAAAGAAATATGGCACAAATTAATACTCTAATTAAGCCTACACATGAATGCAATATGAGATGTAAGTATTGTTTTCATGAAAAATATGGATATGATAACAAACTACTAGATATCAACATTTTAAAAAAATATATTAAACTTTTATCTAAAAAATATCATTACATTAATATAGTGTGGCATGGTGGAGAACCATTGCTAGCTCCACTTTCATACTATGAAGAAATTTATGATTTTTGTAAAAAGTTAAATTCACAAATTTTCTATTCCTTACAGACAAATGGTACATTATTGACACAAGAAAACATAAATTTCTTTAAAGAAAATAACACAAATATTGGATTATCATTTGATGGCTTAAGTAATGATTTGACACGATCATTTACGAATAAGATATTGAATAATATTACTCTTTTGCAGGAAAATGGTTTTTATCCTGGAGCTGTTATGGTTGTTAATCAGTATAATGTTAATAACTTGATTAATGAATATGAATTTTTTAAATCGAAAAAATTAGGAATGAAAATAAATCCTATGTTTAATGATGGTGCAGCAAAAGAAAATAATTTTTTTAATTTAAATCCAGATGATTATATTAAAAATTTTATTAATTTTTTCAAGTATTGGGCAAATGATAAAGACTGTAATATTAATGTATCAACATGTGAAGAATTAGTTAATTTAATTGTTAATGAACACTCTGGTGTATGCACATTTAATTCTTGCTTAGGAAAATGGTTATGCCTTGATTCAAATGGATGCATTTATCCTTGCGATAGGTTGTGTACAGACAAATATCGCCTTGGTGATACAAAAAACATGTTTTCAATTAATGAAGTATTTCAAAATGATAACTTTTTGAGCTTATTAGAAAATAGTATTAAAAAGAGAGAAGAATGTATAAAAAAATGCGAATATTATAAAAATTGTTATGCAGGATGTAATGCCAATGCTATATTAAGCAAAGAAAATAATGACAATGTTGCATGCTATATACAAAAAAATATATTAAAAGAAATAAAAGAATATATAACTTATTCAAAAAATAGTTTAGAAAACATGAATTATAATTATGCTAGAATCTTAAATAAAAAATAATATAAAAATATGAGGTATAATATGAAATATGTTTATCACGGAAGTACATTTCACAATTTAAAGGTAATAAAACCTAATGCAAGCACACATAATAAAAATTGGGTATATGGAACATACTCAGAAGCTGTTGCTACTATTTTTCTTAGTTCAAAGGGAAATGATTTATATTATTATCTTGCTGGTTCAGGAACTGAATATGATCCTATTATACTAGTTGAAAGAAAGCCAGGTATGTTTAAAGAAATATTCGATGTATCTGGTTCTATATATAAATTAAGTAGTAAAAACTTTTTAGAAAATCAAACAGGCTGGTCTGCAGAAGTTATAAGTAAATGTGATGAAAAAGTTATACAAGAAAAATATGTAAATAATGTGTATGATGAATTAATAAAATTAGCAAATGAAAATAAATTAAAATTATATTTATATCCTAATAGACCTGCTAACATACCAATTGATAATAGTGACCTTATACCCAAGGTAAGGCGATGGAAAAAAAATGGATTTGATATTCAAAAATTTTTTAATATTTATCCAGAACTTAAAGATAAATATAATGAGGAAATTTAACTGAAACTTTTTAGCTTCAGTTTTTTTATTTAAATAATATGCCTAATTTTTTAAGTAACAAAATTAACAAATTAGTATTGTAAAAATAAAATTTTATGATATAATCTAACTAGTAAAAACGAGGAAGAAGAAGAGTATTTTAAAGATTCTTTATAGAGAGTTAGTGGATGGTGAAAACTAATAAGATATTTAAAAGAATAAAGACTTTGGAGTTGAATACCGTATACAAGGTATTACGTTAATCGCGTTAAGATAAGAGATATTATAAATTTATAATATAAATTAAGGTGGTACCACGGTTTCTTCGTCCTTTTTCCAAGGACGTTTTTATTTTATAAGGAGGATTT
>CAJOJR010000017.1 GCA_905235065.1 uncultured Bacilli bacterium | reverse complement strand
TTACCAATAATAGTTATGTTATTAACAATACTTTTAGGAATATTGGTTGGTTGGTTATTATTTAAATTTAAATAGACATAAAGTTGTCTATTTTTTTTGCATTTTTATTGTGATATAATAGTGTTAATAAATTTAATGAGGTTTTTTATGAAAATAATTTTTATTAAAGATGTAAAAGGACAAGGTAAAAAAGATGATATAAAAGAAGTAAAAGAAGGATTTGGAGAATATTTAATTAAGTCTAGAAATGCTGTTTTATATACAAATAAAAGTTTAGAAATATTAAATAAACAAAAAGAAGTAAGAAAAGAAGAAGCAGATAAGATAAAAGAAGAGGCTCTTGAACTTAAAAATAAACTAGAGAAGTTATCATTAAAATTTAAAGTTAAAACTGGTAGAGATGGTAAAGTATTTGGTAATGTTTCTAGTAAACAAATATGTGAAGAGTTAAAGAGTGTTGGATATGAAATAGATAAAAAGAAAATAGCGATAGATTATCCACTAAATATGATAGGTAAATTTATAGTAAAAGTCATTTTACATAAAGAAGTTACTTGTGAATTAAAAGTAGAATTAATTAGTTAGGAGGTTTTGTAATGTCTTCAAGAAATGATCCCAAAAGTTTAGAAGCAGAGATAAATGCTTTAGGATGTGCTTTTGTCAATACAAATTCATTAGAAAAGTTATGTGAAGAATTAACTAGTGAAATGTTTTATAGTGATGCTAACAGTAAAATTTTTGCTGTTATAAAAGAACTCCATACTAAAAATATTGCGGTTGATTCAACAACTGTTATTAATGAACTTGAAAAAAAGAAAGAGCTTGCTAGTGTAGGTGGAGTTGAATATATAACTGAAATAATTGATTCAGCAGGTTCTATTTACCATATAAATGAATATATAAAAATTATATTTGAAAAATACATTTTAAGAAATTTGATAAGTAAATCTACAGATATAATACAAGAAGCATATGATGAAAAAGATTCGGTGGAAGATATTGTAGAGAACGCTGAAAGAAATATACTAAGTATTCATAATGATAAATTAGGTAAAGAAATTAAAAATATTCAAGATATATTACCAGAGGTACAAGCTCAAATTGAAGAACTAGCTAAGAAAAAAACTGGAGTTACTGGAGTACCTACTGGTTTTCATGATTTAGATAAAAAGACAAGAGGATTTTCAAAAAATCAAGTGATTATTATTGCTGGTAGACCTGGTGCTGGTAAGTCAACATTCGCACTTAATATTGGTCTTAATGCTGCAATACTTGCTAAAAAAACAGTTGCTTTCTTTAGTCTTGAAATGGGAGCTGAAGAAATAGTTAAAAAAATGTATAGTGCAGTAGGTAGAATAGATGGTAATACACTTGCTACTGGTAAACTTAATAATACTGATTGGAAGAAATTTAATGAAGCACAAAGCGAACTTGCTGATACTAATTTCTTTATAGATGACACTGCCGGTATAACAGTTAGTGAAATTAGAAGAAAATGTAGGAGATTAAAAACAAGTGATGCTGGTTTAGATCTTATCATAATTGACTATCTACAACTTATTAGTAGTACTGCAAAATATTCTGGTAATAGAGTTGCTGAAGTTAGTGAAATATCAAGAGATTTAAAGAAACTTGCTATGGAACTTGAAGTCCCAGTTATTGCTCTTGCTCAACTTTCTCGTGGAACCGAACAAAGAAAGGGCGATGATAGAAAACCAAGACTTAGCGACTTAAGAGAATCTGGATCTATTGAACAAGATGCTGATATTGTGTTATTCTTATATAGTGAAGATTATTATGAAAATATAACAAATACAACTTCTAAAATAGAATTATTAATTGCTAAACATAGAAATGGTGAGACTGGAAGTATAGATTTTGTATTTGAAAAAAATATAAGTAAATTTAATAATTTTGCTTATACAGGAGATGCTAAAAATGAATAAAAAAGGTAAAATATTAGGTATAATTTTTTGTATATTTATGGCAATACTTATTTTTGGAGTGGGTTTTGTTGACGAAGAGAATAGTAAAGATACAGTTACTTTATTTCAAGTATACCTTAATGGTAAGAAAATAGGATTAATTAAAGATGATCAAGAACTATATGATTTAATAGATAAAGAGCAAACATCTATAAAAGAAAAATATGGAGTTAAAAAAGTATATCCACCGCATGGATTAAAGATAACTCCTGTTAAAACATATAATACCAGAACTATTGATGCTAGAACAATATATAATAAAATTAAAAATGATGCTCCTTTTACAATAGAAGGATATCAAATAACAATTAAGGATGAAGAAAAACCTAAAACATTCTATATATTAAATAAAGAAGATTTAGATGAAGCTGTTAGAAATATGGTTTTGTCTTTTGTACCAAAAGAAACTTTAGATAATTATATTGCTGGTAATCAATCAGAAATTACTGATGAAGGAACTATTCTTGATAATGTTTATTTAAAACAAGAAATAAGAATTAAAGAAGCTTTAATTTCGACAGAAGAAGATATAATTACAAATGCCGAAGATTTAAGTAGATATATGTTATTTGGAACTCTTGAAACAAATAAGGAATACATTGTAAAATTAGGTGATGATATAAAGAGTGTTGCTACTAATAATATGCTAAGTGTTAATGAGTTTTTAGTTGCTAATCCTCAAATAGTTAGTGAAAATGCACTTTTAACAGTTGGTCAAAAAGTAAATGTTTCACTTATTAATCCACTTGCTGATGTGGTTCAAGAAACAACTGTTGTTGAAAGACAAACAATCAAGTATGAGACAACTGTTGAATACGATAATAAATTGAGTTCATCTGTAAGATATGTAAAGCAAGAAGGATCCGATGGACTTGTTAAAGTAACTTATAAAAATGAGATTATAAATGGGCTTCTTAATAATGCGGTTACAGTATCAACTGAGGAAATAACACCAACAGTAAATAGAGTGTTAGTTGTAGGTGGAATTAATACTGTTTATGTAGGAGATTCTTCATACTGGGCATGGCCTACAAACAAACCATATAGAATATCATCTTACTTTGGACCTCGTTGGGGTAGTTGGCATTATGGAATTGATATTACTGGTACAGGACATGGTTCACCAATATATGCAATACAAAATGGAACGGTTATTAATGTCGGAACAAGAAGTGATATGGGTAATTATGTTATGATTACACATAATAATGGTTATAATTCAGTTTATATGCATTTATCAAAGTATCTTGTTAAAAATGGTGATGCAATAGTTAAAGGTCAAACAATAGGATTAATGGGTAGTACAGGAAGATCTACTGGTACTCACTTACACTTAGGAGTATGGACTGGTTCATCATCATATAGTAATTCTAGAATGATAGATCCATTAACTATATATAGATAATATGAAAATAACAATATTAGGAAGTGGTTCTAAAGGAAATTCAACATTAATAGAAATAGGAAACACTAAAATTCTAATTGATGTTGGGTTTTCTTATAGGACATTAAAAGAAAAATTAAATACTATAAATGTTGACCCGTTAACAATTGATTACATATTAATTACCCACGATCATTCTGATCATATATATGGACTTAAAACATATCTTAAAAATTATAAACCATTTGTTTATATGAGTAAAAAAATTGCAGATGTATTCTTTGATTTTGATTATGAAAATGTAATATATTTAGAAGATGAACTTAAAATAAACGATATATTGATTACGACACTTCAAACATCTCATGATGCGACTGATTCATGTGGCTATTTAATAACATATAAAGATGAATCGTTGGTATATATAACGGATACTGGATATATTCATAATAAGATATTAAATAGAATCAAAAATAAAACATACTATATATTTGAAAGTAATCATGATATTGATATGCTAATTAATGGAAAATATCCAGAGTATTTAAAGCAAAGAATATGGGGAGATAGAGGCCATTTATCAAATGAATTGGCTGGTTCTTATTTATCAAAAATAGTTGGTGATAACACGAAAAAAATAGTTCTTGCACATTTAAGTGAAGAGAATAATACTCCAAAAATTGCTTTAAACACAGTTAATAGGATATTAAAAGATTCAAATATAAAAAAAGAAGTGGTTGTGGCTTCTCAATATGAATTGGTGAGTGTGTCTAATGATTAAAATAATATGTGTTGGTAGAATAAAAGAAAAGTATTTAAATGATTTTATAGAGGATTATAAGACAAGAATAAGTTCTTATCACAAAATAGAAATTATTGAATTAAAAGATAGCGATATAGAAACTGAAAGCAAAGAAATAATGAGTAGAATAAATGAAAAAGATTTCACTATAGTTTTAGATGTCAAAGGCAAAAAATATGATTCATTAGAATTTTCCAACTTAATTTTTTTCTAATAGTTATGGAACAATTACATTTATAATAGGAGCATCTAATGGAGTAACAGAAGAAGTAAAAAACAAATGTAATTTAAGATTATCTTTTTCAGATATGACATTTCCTCACGGAGTATTTAGAGGTATTCTTTTAGAACAAATATATAGATCATTTAAAATATTAAATAATGAAAGTTATCATAAATAATGGTGACTTTTTTATTTAAATGAGTAATGGTTCATAAAACCTTCTATATATTATCGTCAGTTTTTTATTAAAACACTTTTTATTATTTGTGTTTTTATGATAAAATTATAATGGTGATTATATGAATAATAATTATAAAGTTATGGATGGTAACGAAGCGTGTGCGACTGGCGCATATTTATTTACTGAAATAGCAGGTATTTATCCAATTACTCCAGCTACCCCAATGGCAACTCTTTGTGATAAATGGAGCAATGAAGGTAAGCTAAATATATTTAATGAGCGTGTTAAAGTAATTGAAATGCAAAGTGAAGGTGGAGCTTCTGCTTTAGTTCATGGCTCTTTAACTACTGGTAGTTTAAGTACAACTTTTACTGCATCTCAAGGGTTATTACTAATGATTCCATCTATGTATAAGATAGCTGGTGAAATGTTACCGCTTGTTATACACGTAGCAGCTAGAAGTTTATCAACTCATGCACTTTCTATATTTGGTGATCATCAAGATATATATGCGACAAGATCTACTGGATTTGCATTCTTATCAAGCTCTAATGTACAAGATGCATATTATATGTCATTAATTTCTCATTTAAGTGCAATTAAATCTAGTATACCTTTCCTACATTTCTTTGATGGATTTAGGACTTCTCATGAAATTAATAAAATTAATCTCCTAAAAGAAGAAAATATCTTACCTTTAATTGATATGGATAAAGTAAAAGAGTTTAAAGAAAGAAGCTTAAATATAGGTGAGTCTATTACTAAAGGCGTAAGTGAAACAGAAGATATTTATTTTGAAAACACAGAAGCAAGAAATAAATATTATGAAGTAATTCCTGATATAGTTAATAAATATATGGAACATATAAATTTAATTGCTGATACTGATTATAAACCATTTAATTATTATGGAGATGATCATGCTAAACACATAATAGTTGCTATGGGAAGTGTAACTGATACAATAAAATTAGTAATTGATGAAATGAATAATAATGGTGAATGTGTTGGTCTTATCAATGTTCATTTATATAGACCATTTTCTAAAGAGTATTTTTTAAAAGCATTACCTAAGAGTGTAACTAAAATAACAGTCTTGGATAGAACTAAAGAGTTTTCTGGAACTGGCACACCTTTATATTTAGATGTTTGTGAAATATTAAAAGATGAACATATTGAAATATATAATGGAATATATGGACTTTCTTCTAAAAATACTAATCCATCTGATATAAAAAGTGTATATGACAATATGAATAAAAATAATCCAATGGATAAGTTTTCAGTTGGTATAAATGATGATGTAACTTTAAAAAGTTTGCCTAAGTGTGAATTTAAATTATCAAAAGATTTTAAAGAAATAAAAATATATGGTTTTGGTTCAGATGGAATGGTAAGTGCATCAAAAAATATATTAAAGTTGCTAGGAGAAAAAGAAGACACTTTTGTACAAGGATATTTTGAATATGATTCCAAAAAGAGTGGAGGAGTAACTATTAGTCATTTAAGAATTGATGGAAGTCCAATAAATGCCCCTTATTATCCAGAATCTACTAATTTAGTAGTTGTAACAAAAGAAAGTTATTTAAAGAAATTTAATGTGCTTAATGGTATTAAAAAAGGTGGTATATTCTTATTATCAACTCATAAAAGTATTGGTGAATTAAATGAATATATACCTAATAGTATCAAAAAAATTATAAAAGATAAAAAAATTAAATTCTTTATATGTGATACTGATTCAATTGATGAAAAATATCATTTAGGTGGAAAAATAAATAATATAATGTCTACATACATTTTAAAAATATTAGGATGTTCTAATGAAGATAATGAAAAGTTTAAAAAAATAATATTAAATGCATATAAAGATAAAGAAGAAAGCGTTATAAAAAATAATATTGAGTCACTTGATTCAGCATTTGATTATTGTCATGAAGTAGACATAGATTTATTAACAATCGACTCCAATGATGAAGAAATCAAAGATGATCTTTATAACAAAATAAATAATAAATCAAATAATATAAAAGTATCTGACTTTTTAGAACATAAAGATGGTGTGTTTGTTGGTGGGACTTCTTCTTCAGATAAAAGAAAAATTTCTTCAAAAGTTCCTAAATGGATTAAAGAAAATTGCATAGAATGTAATCAGTGTTCATTTATATGCCCCCATGCAGTAATAAGACCGTTCTCTTTGACTGAAAAAGACATGAATTTTAATAACATACCTGAAGATGAAACAATATTAAGTATTGGAGAAGATGATGGTAAAAGATTTTATATAAGTGTATCAGAGGAAGACTGTACTTCTTGTGGTCTATGTATAAGTGCTTGTCCCGGAAAGGGTGGAAATAAAGCTCTAGAATTTGGTGAATTTGAAGAAAAACTAAGTTTAAGAAGTATAGACTTATTTAAAAATGTTAAGAATGATACAAAATTTAATAAATATACAGTAAAAGGACTTGGATTTAAAGAAACGGGATTTGAATTTAGTGGTGCGTGTGCTGGATGTGGAGAAAGTGGTTACTTAAATATACTTACAAGTCTTTATAAAGATGAAATAGTTATTTCAAATGCAACTGGATGCTCCTCAATATATGGTGGTTCTTTACCAAGTCTTCCTTATAAAGTACCATGGGCCAGTTCATTATTTGAAGATAATGCTGAATTTGGTTATGGGCTTTATATGTCTTATAAAACTAAAAGAGAAATAATAAAAGATTTAATGTATGAAACAAAAGATATTGTAAACAAAGAAGTAAAAGATATTTATAAAACTTGGATAGATAATATGGAAGATTTTGAAATAACATCACAAGTTAAAAAAGAGTTAGAAAATCACAAAATACCTAGTGAATTAAAAGAATTACTTCCATATATACCTTCTAGAACAGTATGGATAGTTGGTGGGGATGGCTGGGCTTATGATATAGGCTATGGCGGACTTGATCATATACTTCATAGTAACGAAAATGTAAATATACTTGTACTTGACACTGAGGTTTATTCTAATACAGGAGGACAAACATCTAAATCCACTAAATATGCAGGAGTAGCAGAATTTTCTTCAAACGGAAAGAAAACAAATAAAAAAGATTTATTTAGAATTGCGATGAGTATACCTAATGTTTATGTTGCTTCTATTTCTATGGGAGCCAATATGAATCAAACTTTAAAAGCATTTAAAGAAGCATATGAACATAATGGACCTTCTTTAATAATTGCTTATAGTCCATGTATTTCTCATGGTATAACTGGAGGACTTAGAAATTCTTTAGATGAGGAAAAACTTTTAGTTGAAAGTGGTTATAATATTTTAATGAGATATAATCCTGTAAATGATAGTTTATCAATTGATTCTAAAGAACCAGATTTTTCTAAATACGAAACTATATTTGAGAAAGAACTTAGATATAAAAATTTAAAGAAAGCCAATCCAAAAGCATATGAAGAATTATATACATTAAATATTGATTCTGCAAAAGAAAGGTATGATTATTATAAAAAGTTAAGCGAATAGCTTAACTTTTTTATTTAATAAAAAAAGGATTGCTCCCCCCTGAGAGCAATCCGGAAAAAAGAATAAAAAGGGGTTGGCTAGTGTGATACTAGCACCAATTCGCCTAAAAGTGAATTGGTAAGTCTATATACTATACTAAAGAGGTTATTTTGTCAATAATATTTTTATAAAATTTTATAAAAGTTAATATAAATATATTTATTCATAATAATCGAAATTCATAGTATATAAGAGGTGATATTATGAGCAAAATAATAATAGATATACAAGATAGAAATGAGTATAATTTGTGGCATTATCCTGGTTCAATAAATATACCTTATGATGAGTTAATGAATAATTACAGAAATTATTTAAATAAAAATGACACATATTATTTTTATTGTAAAAGTGGAAGACTTGCTAAAAGAGTAACCTCAGTACTTAGCTATTTAGGATATGATGCAAATTATATAGAAAAATAATATGAAAAGTATTATAATTAATTCGAGGTTGAAATGGAAGTAATAAATGATTTTATATATAATGTGATAAATGCAATGGGAATATATGGTCCTATTTTAGCATGCCTTTTAATGTTAGTTGAATCTATTATTCCAGCAATGCCGCTTGGAGTATTTATAACAGTTAATTTTCTAACATTTGGTAATCTAATTGGTTTTTTGACATCTTGGTTGTTCACTGTTTTGGGATGTGTTATGTCATTTTTTCTATTTAGAAAAGGTGTACAAGGATGGTTTCAAAGACTTACCAAAGATAGAGTAAGACTTAATAATTTAATGATTAGATTTAATAACATCTCATTAGCTTTAATAATTGCGATGCCTTTTACTCCTGCTTTCCTAGTTAATATTGCTGCTGGTCTTTCTGATATGCCTAAGAAAAAATTTATAGTTGCTCTAATAATGGGTAAGATTTCAATGGTATATTTTTGGGGATATATAGGAACAAGTTTAGTTGAAAGTTTTAAAAATCCAATGATATTAATTAAAATAGCAATAATAATGTTAATTACATATATTATGTCATTAATTATTAAAAAAATTACTAAAATATAAGATGTTAAGCATCTTTTTTTTATGCATTAAAAATGTTATAATTTATATAGAGGTAATTATGGAATATGTAGTAATTGGTTTATTAAGTTTGGTATTGATATTATTAATAATAAATTTAATTGTTTCTTTAAAGAAAAACGTTAATGAAATTAATATAACTGAAAGACTAGGAAAAATAGAAACATCTCTTACCAAAGAAATAGGGGAGTTTAAACTTAATTTTTCTAACGATTTAACAAAAGATTTTTTGTCACTTAATGATAGAATTGAAAAGAAACTAAATTTAATAAATGATAAAGTTAATGAAAGACTAGATGTTAATTTTGAAAAGACAAACAAAACATTTAATAATGTTTTAGAAAGGCTTGCTAAGATAGATGAAGCACAAAAGAAAATAGATAATTTAAGTACTGATATAGTATCTTTGCAAGGAATACTTACTGATAAAAAAACTAGGGGTATATTTGGTGAAGTTAATTTATATCATATATTAGCTAATGTATTTGGTGAAAATAATGAAAAGATTTATAAAACACAATATACATTATCTAATGGTTATATAGCTGATTCTGTTTTATTTGGACCAGAACCACTTGGAACAATCGCGATTGATTCTAAATTCCCTTTAGAAAATTATAAAAATATGATCGAAAAGGGAATAAGCGAGATTGAAAGAACTAAAAGAGAAAAAGAATTTGAAAATGATGTTAAAAAGCATATAGACGCAATTAGTAGTAAATACATAATACCCGGAGAAACATCTAATCAAGCTATTATGTTTTTGCCAGCTGAAGCAATATTTGCAGAAATTAATGCATATCATCCAAATATAATAATGTATTCTCAAAAGAAAAATGTTTGGATAGCATCTCCCACAACATTAATAAGTTTGCTTACAATTATTCAAACAGTATTAATGGGTATTGAAAGAGATAAATATGCATCTGTTATACATGAAGAATTAAATAAACTTGGAATAGAGTTTAATAAATATAGAACAAGATGGGATAAATTATCTAGAAGTATTGATACAGTTACTAATGATATTAAAGATATTAACATTACAACTAATAAAATATCAAAAAGATTTGATTCTATTAGTAATGTTAAAATAGAAGAAAATAAAAAAATAGAGGGAGGTGAAGAAGAATGGAATTAATAATCCCTATTTTAGTAGTGGCTTTAATTATCGTTCTTGGAAGTATTAAACAAATTAATGAATTTGAAAGAGGAGTTAAATTTACATTAGGTAAATTTAGTGGAATTATGAAGCCTGGATGGAACTTAGTATTTCCGATATTCCAATCATATAAAAAAGTTGATATTCGTACTAGAACAGTAGATGTTCCAGAACAAGAAGCTATTACAAAAGATAATGTATCAGTTAGAATTAATGCAGTTCTTTACTATAAGATATTTGATTCATCAAAAGCATTAATCGCAGTAGAGAATTTCAATTTTGCTGTTTCTCAACTTGCTCAAACAACAATGAGAAATGCAGTTGGTTCTGTGTCTCTTGATGAACTTTTATCTGAAAGGGAAAAAATTAGTGAAGAAATATGTAAAATAGTCGATAAAGCTACTGATCCGTGGGGAATAAAAGTTGAAAATGTTGAACTTAAAGACATATCTCTTCCCGAAGAAATGAAAAGAGTAATTGCTAAAGTAGCTGAAGCTGAAAGAGAAAAAATGGCAGTTATTACTAAAGCTCAAGGTGAAGTTGAAGCATCTAAAAATTTAGCAAAAGCTGCTGAAACTATGGCTACAGTTCCTGGAGCATTACATTTAAGAACTTTATCTACAATTAATGATGTAAGTTCTGATCAATCTAATACATTAATATTCTGTGTTCCAATTGAAGTGTTAAGTGCTTTTCAAGGAATGGATTTAAGTAAATTAGCTAATACTACTAAAACAATCGCAACTAAAAAGAAATCTAACAAATAGATCTCTTTTTTTTAAAACAATATCATAATAAATATACCAAGAATAAGGCAATAAATACTAAAGTATATTAAATTACCCTTTTTAACTGAATTTATAAACCATTTAAGAGTAAAATAAGAAACTATAAAAGAAGATATAAATCCAAGTGTATATGGAAGAATTAAATTATTTATACTATTTGAAGTTATTAAATCTTTAATGCTTAGTATCATTGTTCCTATACTTATAGGGATATAAAGCATAAATGAATACTTTAATGCATCACTTCTTTTTATATTTCTAAATAGTGCGGCTATTAATGTAGAACCACTTCTGCTTATTCCAGGCAATAATGCTATTACTTGAATTAATCCAATAAATAAAGCATCTTTCCATGTTAGGTTTTTTGATTCTTTTGAACCATTTATATTTCTAACTAAAAATAAAAATAATGCGGTTATTATAAAAGATATCCCAATTATAAAAGGCGTTTGAAGTAAGTTTTCAATACGGTCTTTTAATAAAAAACCAGCTATGCCTACAGGTATACATCCTAGGATTATCAGTAAAGTATATTTAAAATCATTTCTTGTTTCACCATTTTTAATTTTGAAATATTTAAAAAAATTTGTTATTAATTTTTTTAAATCATCGAAGTAAATTATTATTATTGCAATTAAACTTCCAAAATTAACTATTATTTCAAAGTTTAAATCATTCAGTATTTCATTTGCGTTTAATATTTTTTTTAAGATGAAAATGTGTCCTGAGGAAGAAATTGGAAGCGGTTCAGTAAAACCTTGGATAATACCTAATAATATATATTTAAGAATATTTAACATAAAACCCCCCTATAAAATTATATAATAAACATAAAAAAATATAATAAAATTTATTGAGGTGGGTTATGCTAATAAGAGCATTAATATTTATAATTGGATTTATATTATGTTCACTTTCATTTGCATTTATAATTTTCTATTTAAACATTATTAGTTTAGGGTATAGTTTTTTAGACTTTGTTAATTTTATTATTAGAAAATGGGAATTATATTTATTATTTATAGGCATAATATTAATGGTACTTGCTTTTAGAAAGGATAAAAAGAATGACATACGTTTATGATTTACTTATAAATTTGAATGATTATGATTATAAGTTTTATGAATGGAAAGAAACAGATGCAATTGAATATTTAAAGAAAAGTGTATTGTTAAAAGTTAGTGACTATATTTATAAAAAACTTTTAACTAATAACATTGTTATTGGTAATAAAACATTAGATATTATAAAAGATAAAACATGTATTTTGAAAAATAAGAAAATTGAAAATATCACTTATATGGCTATATTTACAAATGATAACGATGTCATAGGTATAACTTTTTCTTCAAGCGGTGAAGTATTAGAAAAAACAAGGTTTACTATTCAAGATGAACTGGAATTGCTAGAAACTTCTTCTTCGCTAAAATATACTAAGATTGATTATAAAAAGATAACAAATAATGAGTACAATATTTCTTTTGTTTCAAGAGAAGATAGAGAGAATATAAATAAAATTATTAATGAATTAAAAAGTATTAAAAATGACAAAGAAAAAATAGACTACTTATATTATGAATGGTTTAATAAAAAGAGTGATTCAAATAATACTTATGATGAGTTAGTAAATGATATAAGTAATAATTATGTTGATAATAAGAATTTTTTTAAATTATTAAATTTAATTAGTGTTAAAAATAATGTATAATTATTGTTTGATAGTAAAAACTATTAATGGGAGGAATAATGAAAAAAATATTATCAATTCTATTAATAGTGTTTGTTTTAGTGGGTTGTAATATGACAAATACACCAACTAAAAAAGTAGAAGAGTTTTTAATGAGTTATCAAACATTATCAGATGATGTTGTTTCAGATTTGGAGTTAAGTAGTGAAATGGAGAATCTATCTTCAACAAATAAAATTACATATATGGATGTAATGCAAAGGAACTATAAGAATTTAAAATATGAAATAACAAATGAAGATGTTAATGGAGATGAAGCGGTTGTAACTGCTAAAATAACAGTATATGACTTATATAAAGTTATGAAAGAGTCAAATGACTACTTAACAAATAATTCTACTGAATTTGAAATTGATGGAGTATATGATCAAGATAAGTATAGAGAATATGAACTAGGTGAAATGTTAAAGACAAATTACACAGTTGATTATACTATTTACTTTAACTTATCAAAAGTAGATGATGAATGGATTTTAACTGAACCTGATAATACTACCAAAGAAAAAATTCATGGTATTTATAATTATGAATTAGAGTAATCACCCCCACCAAAGTGGGGGTTGAGTTTTTTTGTGGTGTAACATATCTTAAATTTTAGAGGGGTTGCTTTCTTGACATTGCTTGCTTTGTAATATAAAGTTAAGATTAGCAACAAACAATTTGTAAATTTAAAACACTTTAAGGGGAGAAACACATATGATTGAAGAAAATGTTACCATAATTAGAAATGTAAGGAAGCGTAATATTAAATATATGATCATGTGGGTTTTTTATTTTTCGTGGTATATTATTTTTACATCATGGTGGACTGCCTCTCCGATTACGTCAACAATTTTTGATATTAAGAGCAGGGTTTTATTACACTCAATAACATTGTTATCTTCTGTTTTAATTATATTTGTAATGAAAAGAGAAAAGTTTAAAAAATATGCAACAATAGGCGGGGTATCTGCTTTGGTTTTGACTTGCTTATTTGTCTTTAATAAGTTGAATATATTGTATTTCCCTTTAATTATTTTTTTGGGAATATCAATTGGAATTATATATACTAGTATGTTAATACCGCTAATTTATATATTAAATAACACTGAAAAGTTTTATTCAATATTATTATCTAATTTATTAATTTCAGTTCTTTTAATTCTCAATGAATTAAAAATATTTAACATTACAAGTAATTTAATTATTTTGTTATTATTTTTGTTTATTTCTTTGATACCTATTTTATTTTTTAAACAAACTGATTATGAAGATGAAAAAAATAATTTCAAAGCAGATATGAGTAAATCATCAAGTGTTGTCTATATAACCATTTTGATTAATATACTATACGCTGTATTTTGCAAAGGGGTAGGAAGAGCGTTTTTAAACATAGAAAACGAAATATTTAATTTATATAATTTAAACATAACATTTTACATTGGATGCTTTTTGGGATGCCTAACTTATCTTGTTGTGTACCATTTTATTAAAAAATGCAATCGTACAATATGGAGTATAACACTTTTGTCATTTTCATTTAGTGTTATTTTATATCTTGTTGGCGGTTCAGGAATTTATAGGCAATTATTTTCAATATTTGCTGGTGTTGGTGTAATGATGGGGACAATTAATGTTTACTACATCTTAGGTGTAATTGGTAAAAAATATTGGAACTATTTGTATGTAAAGAGAATTATTCTTTTTATAACTATTTTTGGAGAATTATTAGGACTATTTGTAGGTAGATTTGTTACAGTAAAAAGTGACGAAGAACTAACAATTGTTATTTTAGTTATTTCCATGCTTGTAATGTTTATATTAATTCATTTTAATGGTAAATTTGAAACAACTTATTATAATGCGGCTTGGAATGAAGATTCAACAAAAGCTGAAATAGATAATTTTAATTTAAGAAAATTTAAAAAGTATAATCTTTCTAAACGCGAAATGGAAGTTTGCAACAAAATAATAGAGGGTCTTTCCACAAGGCAAATCGCTGCAGAGCTTCATTTGAGTGAACACACAGTAAAAGATTATAGAAAAAGCATTTTTAAAAAGGTAAATATAAACACAAAGGAAGAACTTGCTAAAAGAATAAAATAATCCACCCCAACAAAGTGGGGGTTGCTTTTTGAAAGGGTAAAACATAGTATAAAAATGAAAGGAGAAAGAATCATGAAAAAAACATTAGTTATTGCTCTTTCTATTATGGCTTGCCTAATAACTGTTGCTTGTAAAAAGCCAATTGAAATGCTTGATGAGGATGATGTTATTTTCTACTCATCCAAAAAAACAACCACTTGTGTAAAAGAAGAAATGGATAATGACGGGTATATGAATTATGAGACGATTGAGATTGTTTATGATGATTTTAAAATATTAAAAATCAAATCAAATATGATTTCTGAAATGAATTCAACATATATTGATTATGCTATAAGTGTTGGCGAAAGTATTGCACAAAAATTAAACGATCTCGACGGAGTAAAAATAGAATATAAGAAAATAGAGAATAATAAGTTTCAAATAGTTACAGAAGTTGATTATGAAAAATTAGATGTTGATCAGCTCAAAGAAGTGTTAGGGGATTTTTATGATGAAAATAATCAGGTATATAATATAAAGAACACATCTTTTAAAGAATATAAAAAAGAATTTTTAAAAGAATACATATGTGAGTGATGCTACAATTGCTGACTATCAAACACTTAAAACTAGGGAGAAATTTATGTCAAAAAACAAAAAAGAATTAACAATAGAAATATCAAACGGTGTTATTCCTGATAAGGAATTAGATTCAATTGAAAGGGTTAATTTTATTATAATTGCTGATGATGACAAAGTTTTAAAAAAATCATTAAAAGCAATTGCAAAGGTATATGAAGAAAATAAAAAAGTAGATATTAATGTTATCATTTCTAATAACTATGAAAAGCTAAAATCAGTGTACAAAAAAAGTTAATTAGTCCAAGGAGTTATAAAAACAGCAACACTTATAAAGTTAATATTTTTAATTTCATCACCCGCAAAACTTAAAAATTCATCAAATTAACCATATATTTAGTTGGCCCATTTATCTAAATTGAAAATCTCCTTTAAAATTTAGTACAGTTAATTTTTGATGTAATGGCGTCCTTGTCTTTGATAAATGGGCTAACACAAATGTATAAAAATGATACTTTAATTAATCAATAATTTATTATAAATTATTGATGATGTTGAAAAGATTTTTTAATATAATATCATATAAGACTATTTTTAGTCTTTTTTTCATATACTATAAAGATGAAAAGGATAATATTGTTTTTATTATTAATAATACCCGTTAATATATATGCAAGTACTGCTTCATATGTTGTGATGGACGCTGATTCTGGAAGAGTAATTTCTAGTTATAATAAAGATGAGAGAATGTTAATAGCCTCTACAACTAAAATAATGACTGCTATTGTGGCTATTGAAAATATGGATACATCTTTAGAAATAGAAGTTGGTGATGAGATTGACAAAGTATATGGTTCTATGATTTATGTTAAAAAAGGAGAAAAACTAACTTTAGAGAGTTTATTATACGGCCTAATGTTAAGAAGCGGCAATGATGCAGCAATGATAATCGCAGAAAATACTTTGGGTTATGATAAATTTATAGAAGCTATGAATAGAAAAGCTAAAGAATTAAAAATGTATAATACTATATTTGAAAATCCACATGGACTTGATGACGATTCACAAAACTATTCAACTGCATATGACCTTGCATTATTAATGAAATATGCGATGAAAAATCCGGAATTTGTTAAAATAACTAACACTAAAAAGTATAAGTTAACCACTAATTTAAATACTCATATTTGGTATAATAAGAATCAACTTTTATCAAGTTATAAATATGCAACAGGTGGTAAAATTGGGTATACCAAAAAAAGTGGTCACATATTTGTTTCAAGTGCTTCTAAAGATGATAAAAATTTAATTGTGGTAACTTTAAAAGATACTGATAGATTTAATACTCATAAATATTTATATGAAAAATATTTTAATGAATATGATAAATATCAGATATTAGATAAATATACTTTTTTTGTAAATGAAAAATATTATAAAAAGTATCATCTATATATTAAAAATGATTTTTATATGTTACTTAAAAAGAGTGAAATAAAAGATCTGTTAATAGAAATAAATTTATCTAAAGACAAGGGAATTAAAAATGATAAAGAAGTCGGATATGTATCTATAAAAATAAAAAATAAAGTTATTCACAATGAACCAATTTATGCATCTGTTAAAGAAAGTAAAATCAAGAAAATAAAATCAATATTGTTTTTTTGGAAAAAATAATATATAATTTCATCGTGATTAGTATGATGAGATTACAAAAATATATGAGTGAATGTGGAGTGGCTTCTAGAAGAAAAAGCGAGGAGTTAATTTTAAAAGGTGAAGTTTATGTTAATGGTAAACAAATAACAGAACTTGGTTATCAAATATCTTCTAAAGATGAAGTAATTGTTTCTGGTAAAGAAATAAGAAAAGAAGATAAAGAATATTATCTATTATATAAACCAAATAAAACAGTAAGCAGTGTTAAAGATGAAAAAGGAAGAACAACTGTAGTAGATTTAATAGAATCAAAATCCAAATTATTTCCAGTAGGCAGACTTGATTACGATACATCAGGGTTATTACTTATAACAAATGATGGAGAGCTTTCTAATATTCTTACTCATCCCAAATATGAAGTTGAAAGAGTATATGAAGTAAAAATTGATGGATTAATAAAAACAGATGAAATTAAAACTCTAGAAAATGGAGTATTAATTAATGGGGTTAAAACAAAAAGATGTAAAATTAAATTAAAGAAAGTAGACAAGAAAAATAAGAAAAGTTATTTAACAGTTACTTTGGAAGAAGGCAAAAATCATGAGGTTAAAAACTTATTTGCATATTATGGTTATAAAGTTCTAAAACTTAAAAGAACTAAATATGCATTCTTAACACTTGAAAATCTTAAAATGGGAGAATACAGAAGTTTAAGTATAAAAGAAATTAGAAAATTAAAATCATTTAAAAATCAAAACTAATTTTTAGTTTTGATTTTATTTAATAGTAAAATAAATGTGCAAAGAATAAATATAATACTATATATTATAACTGGTATAATCGCAGATGCGGGTTTATCAAAGAATGATTTGTCACTAAAAAATATTAAAGGTAAAAATGCGATTAGCAAGTTCATTATTATAGTTATTATAGTTTTTATGTTTTTCTTTTTTATATTATGCATTTCAATTAAGCAAGATTTAGAAAAAAATAGGGAAAGACTTGATGTAAATATTAGTACAAAGAACCACATTAATACCGTTAAGTTTTCAATGCTATTTATAAATTTAATAATATGTATTTTTTTAAGGACAACATAAGCAGGATAAGTGTATATTTTTATTAAATTTATTCCAAGAGCTCCCAATGTTATAATGTTTATTATTAGTAAGAATAATCCAGATAATATATATGAAATGATTACATATTTTTTTAGTTTAGATTTATCTACTATATTATTCTTTGGAATTATTAAAATTAGAAAAGAAGGTCCACTAAATAAAATTGAAAAAACTAATGAAGAGGTTAATATATTTTTATATGTTGAATCAATTAATGGAAAGATATTGTTTAAATTAACTTGTGGTGTTAGAGAAAATGCATCAAATAAAAATGCTAAAATACATATAAATATTGTGATAGATGAGAACCTTGTTATTACCTCAATATTTTTAGATGTTAAATAATATGTTGGAACAATTAATATTAAAGCAATTATATATTTTGAAAAAGTTCCGGTAAATTGCGTATGAAAGAATACTGTTAATCTAAAAAATACTAATGCCGATATTGATAAGGAAAGCAATATAAAGATTGTGTTAATTGTATAATAAATCCCTTTGGGAAGCATAGATTTTAATTTTTGAGTAAGTGTTTTATCGGGTAAAGTGTTGAAGGTTTTAAAAATTAAAACTATAAAAAGTATACTAATAATTAATCCTATAAACATACTGATTACAGCTGATTTATTAGAATAATTATATAAATATAAAAAACCACTTCCTAAAATACTATTACTAACTATTAAAGGAATAATAGAAGAAAATTCAAAACTATTTATTTTATCTTTATTCATATTTACCTTCTTTTTTTATTATATCTAATAAATTTCCTCTTTTTACTAAGTCGACTTTAACATTTGTTTTAAATATTAATTTAGAAAGTCCATCTTTAGACCAATTATTGTTATTAAAATCAAAATATTTTTTATCTTTTGATTTGACAATTTCTCCAAATCCTATAAAGTCACTTTGATATTCTATGGATTTATTTAATACATTATCTATATTATTTTTTATTTTATTTTCAATTTCCAATTCTATTTTTTTGATATTATCTCTGTTTAACAAACTTTTTTCACAATTGAATTCGGATATACTATATGTGAGATTTAAGTTTATATTAAATTTATCATCTTTAGTTTTGAATTCTATTTTAGAAGAGTTATTCATCAGTTCTAGGGTGTAGTATTTATCATCATTATTGCAACTTACACTAATGGTTGAATTAAGTCCTTTTCCATTTATTAAATTAAAAGCCATTGTTTCTTCTTCAGATAATTCAGTTAACTTTCTTTCCTTATTAAATACTAATATGTTTCCTAAAGTTATATAAGATGATAAATTTATGGAATTTAATGTTTCCTTTCACCATTTTCACTAGATAAACTTACTTTTGTAAATACTGGATCTATGCCAGGTTTAATTAATGAATTAACGTAATCTTCAAAAGTGAGTATATGGGTGTTTCCATAATTTGCTTCGCTAAGAGTAAGTGAATTATATATATATTCTGCAGGTACGTCTTCAAAAGCAGTTATGGTAGATAATATTTCATATGGGGTGTAATCATTAGAAACAAGTATATAAGCATTCATGTTTCCTTCATTATCTCTTGAAAAAAAATCAATTATTTGTTTGGGGTTTTCATTAATTATTTCATCACTTAATATAATAAGTTTTATATGAGGAAAATATAATTTTTTAGAACTTTTAGTTGATACTTTTCTAATTGCTTCAAAACTAGTATCTCCGCTTCCAGTATAAAGTATTACTTTAGAAGAATTATCTGTTCCCATATTCGTACTTTTCTTAATGTTAGCGACTTGAACAGATATAAAATATTTATTATCTTTTTTTTCTATTCCAATCGCACTAACCATGCCGAGGTCACTTATTTCTTTGTGTGTTTCACAACCTGTTAATATAAATATAAAAAAGGTGATTAAAATAAATGCTTTTAACTTTCTCATTTTAAGCTCCTTTCATATAATCTTTATCAATTTTTGAAGTGCTAGATTCTTGCCTTATAATTCCATCTTTTAAAGCTTCTTTTTTATAAAAAGGAATATATGGGACTAAGTAAGGAATTCCAAAGGATTTAATGCTACAAATATTTATTAGAAGTAAAGTAAAAGATACTATAAATCCAATTAAACCAAATGAAGATGATAAAATCATACACAAATATCTCCAAAATCTAATAGCTCCTTGAAAATCAACAAATATAAATAATAATGAGCATATTGATGATATTGAAATAATTATAACCATTATAGGGGATACAAGCCCTGCATTAACTGCAGCATCGCCTAATATAAGAGCTCCAAGTATTGAAATAGATGCTCCTCTTGAGGTTGGGGTTCTAGAGTCTCCCTCATAAAGTATTTCAAATGTCAATGTTAAAAGTATTGCCTCAATTACTGAAGGGAAGGGGACTGCAACACTTTGAGAAGCAAAATTTATAAATAAATCAGAAGAGAGGACTTGCTGATCAATTGTTATTAATGCTAAATAAAATCCTGGAAGAAATATTGCTAAAAAGAAAGCAAATACTCTTATTATTCTGATAAATGATGCATAGAAAGATTTTTCATAATAATCTTCACTATTTTTAAATGAATCAATAAATAGAGTAGGTATTAAAAGTACATTAGGACTATTTTCAACAATAATTGCAATTTTACCATTTAATAAAGCTACACTAATTTCATCTGGTTTTTCTTTAGATGCAATTGTCGGGAATAAAGTTTTATTCTCTTTTTTAATGAGTTCTTTTATTGTATAAGAATCTAATATATATTCGATATTAATGTTATTTATTTTTTCACATACTTCATGAATTAAATCATCTGATGCAATACCATTCATATACATAATACCAATTCTAGTTTTACTTTTTTTACCAAGAACAATTTCTTTTAAATATAAGTTTTCATCTTTAATTCTTCTTCTAATTAAGCCAATGTTAGTTTGATAGTTTTCATTAAATGAATCTTTAGGGCCTCTAACAGACGGTTCTGAAGAAGACTCAGATACCGCTCTATCTATTAAAGCTTTTGTTTCAAAAGAAGCATTAAATTTATTAGATAGTACTACTGTAAAACCATTAAATAAATAATTTAATATTTCATCATAATTATTTATTTCATGAAAGTTAATCGCGGGTATAAATTCACTAATGGATTTTTTTATATTAGTTTTATTTTTAAACAAATCTTTATTAGAAAAATATTTTAATATAAAATCATTTACTTTATCTTCACTTGTTAAAGTTTGAATAACTAATATATATACTTTTTGTCTTCTTGGCAAATTAATTTCCCTAATTACTAAATCAGGCATATTTTCTTTTAAACTATAAAGTTTTTTAATCTCAATATTTATATTCATTATAGTATTATTTTTTCCTAAATACTTATTAGTTATGTATACAAAAGATAATATGGATTACAAAACTTTATTTTTAATTGAAAATAAATTATAATGCTAATTTAATAAATTTTAACTTATTGCTATTTTATCATCTCTATGATAAAATTATTTTGAAATAAATGTTGATTAATATTTTAGTAGTTAAAGAATATTTTTTAAAGAGAGTTTATGTATGGTGGAAATAAACAAATAACTTTAATGAATTACAGTATTATGAATTTATAAAGCTGATGAGCTATAAAACATTAGAGTGAAATTAAGAAATGGTACCGTCCTTGTGACTTTCTTTGATACCATTTTTTTGTTTTTAAGGAGGATAAAAATGAATTGCTATGATGATTTAGTATATCGTGGGTTAATTAAAGATATAACTAATAATGAAGATTTTAAAGAGAAATTAAATAATGGAGGGATGACTTTTTATATTGGGACAGATCCAACTGCAGATAGTTTACATCTTGGACATTTATCATCTTTTCTTATTTGCGAAAGGCTTGCAAGATTTGGGCATCACCCAATTGTTTTAGTGGGAGGGGCTACTGGATTAATTGGCGATCCTAGGCCAACTAAAGAAAGAGAAATGCAAGATACATCTATTATATTTAAAAATGTTGAAGGAATTAAAAATCAATTAAATAAGTACTTTCCTCATTGTAAAATGGTTAATAATTATGATTGGTTAAAGGATATGTCATTTATCGATTTTTTAAGAGATATAGGTAAATATTTTAATGTTCCTTATATGTTAAATAAAGACATAGTTAAAAGAAGATTAACAGAAGGAATCTCTTACACAGAGTTTAGTTATCAATTAATGCAAGCATATGATTTTATGTATTTGTATGAGCATGAAAACTGTGTTATGGAAGTTGCTGGTCAAGATCAATGGGGAAATATCACTTCAGGTATTGATTTAATTAGAAAAAAACTAGGTAAAGAAGCATATGCTTTTACAATGCCACTTGTAACCACTAAATCAGGTGTTAAATTTGGTAAAAGTGAAGGTAACGCTTTATGGCTTGATAAAGATAAAACTTCTAGTTATGACATGTACCAATACTTAGTAAATTCTGAAGATGAAATGGTAATAAGTTATTTAAAAGTGTTTACTTTCTTATCTAAAGAAGAAATTGATAAACTGGAAGTATCTTTAAAAGAAGAACCAGAAAAAAGATTAGCCGCCAAAACACTTGCTTATGAAGTTGTTAAGTTCTTGCACGGTAAAGAAGAAGCTGATAAAGTAAAAGATATGAGTGAAGAAATATTTGCTTCTGGTGGGATATCTGGTAATGTTGAAACTATTGAAGTGAATAGTGAACTTAATGTTTCTATTGTTGATTTCTTAATGCTTACCGAGATGTTTCCATCAAAAAGCGAAGCAAGACGTATGGTTGAGCAAAATGCTATTAGTATAAATGGTGAAAAAATTAATGATCCAAAAACTGTAATAGATCAATCATTTGTTAAAGATGGTGGAATACTCGTTCAAAAAGGTAAAAAGCAATTTAAAAAAATAATCATTAAATAGGAGGTTTTTATGAAAGAGTTATATATTGATTTTGATGGGGTTATAATGGATACTATTCCATATTTATATAAGGCACTAGAAGATAATAATGTTGATACTTCTGATGAAGCAGCTAAAAGAGAATTTTTTGCTAAATATGATTATTCTACAATTATTAATGATGGTAATATATTAAGTAATGCAATTGAATGTATCGATAAACTTAAAAGAAGCAATATATTTCAAATATCAATATTGACGCATATTAACTCTTTAGAAGAGGGAATTGTAAAAGTTAATTATTTAAGAAAATATTTTAAAGATATAACTATTGTCTTAACACCTAAACAACTTGAAAAAACAGAAATGGTCCATAGTAAAGGAGCAATTCTTGTAGATGACTATTCAGGTAATTTAAGAGTATGGGAATCTAAAGGTGGAATACCAATTAAGTTTGTGAAAGAGAAAGAAGAAGGATCTTTTAAATGCATTACTAGTTTAGAAGAACTAATAGATTTGTTTGGGGTTTATTACGAATAATGATTGCTAGTGTACTTATAGAATATAATGTTAAATCATTAGATAAAACTTTTGACTATAAAATACCTGAATCATTAAAAAATAAAATAAGAGTAGGCAATAAAGTATTAGTTCCTTTTGGTAAGAGTTTTGTTGAGGGTTTTGTTTTAAAAGTATCAAATAATATTGATACTTCTTTTGAATTAAAGAAAATAAAGACAATCGTAGAAAATGACTTTTATTTAAAAAATGATTTATTAGAATTAGGTAAATTTATGAAAGAGACAACTCTTAGTAATCTAATAAGCTGTTATCAAATAATGTTACCAAAAGCATTAAAGGCAAGTGTAAATTCAAATGTAAACAGAAAGTATATAAGTTATGTGATATTAAATAATGAAGTAAACATAGATGAATATATTGAGAATAATCAAAGAAAGAAAAAAGAAATTGAATTAATAAATATATTAAAAAGTGGTAGAAAATTAAAAAAAGATTTAATATGTAATTCTTTAAGCAACTTAATTAAAAACAATATAGTTCTAGAATTAAAAGAAGAGGTTAATAGAGAAATATATTCACTTGAAGAAGAAAAGAAAGACATAGTATTAACTTCTGAACAAGATAATGCTTTTAAAGAAATAATAAATGAAAAAAATAAAAATGTATTCTTACTTCATGGAGTAACTGGAAGTGGTAAAACAGAGATATATATTAAATTAATAGAACATTATTTATCTTTAGGAAAGACTGCGATATTATTAGTTCCTGAAATTAGTCTTACACCACAAATAGTATCTAGATTCAAAAGTGTATTTTCTTCGAATGTGGCTGTGCTTCATTCAAAATTATCTAATGGAGAAAAGTACGATGAATATAGAAAGATAATGAATGGTGAAGTTAGTGTTGTAGTTGGAGCTAGAAGTGCGATATTTGCACCTCTTTCTAATATTGGAATTATTATTATTGATGAATGCCAAAGTGCAACTTATAAACAAGAATCTACACCAAAATATAATGGGATAGAGGTAGCGATCGAAAGATGTAAATATTATGATGCTAAATGTGTTTTAGGGAGTGCAACTCCTCTTTTGGAACAATATGCAAGAGGTGTAAAAGGCATATATAAATTAATTGAATTAAAGGAAAGAATATCACAAAACTTACCTAGTATTAAACTTATCGATATGAACGATGAAGTTAAGAAGAGAAACTTTATAATAAGTAGTGAACTCGATAAAGAAATCAGAAAGAGTTTAATGAATTCAGAGCAAGTTATTTTACTTCTTAATAGAAGGGGTTATTCTACATTTATAAGTTGTTCTAATTGTGGTTATGTTTATAAATGTCCTAATTGTGATATATCACTTATTTATCATAAATCAACTAATAATCTAACTTGCCATTATTGTGGATATTCTAAAAGAATGGATAAAGCTTGTCCACAGTGCCATGAGGACGCTATAAAAGATCTTGGACTTGGAACTGAAAAATTAGAAGAATTAATTAAGTCAAAGTATAATGCTAGAGTACTTAGAATGGATGCTGATACAACATCTAGAAAAGGCAGTTATGAAAAATTAATAGATGAATTTAGCAAACATAACTATGATATTTTAATTGGTACTCAAATGATATCTAAAGGGTTAAATTTTAAAGATGTAACATTAGTTGGAATTTTAAATATAGATGCATCTTTAGCTATGCCAGATTTTAGAAGTGGAGAAAGAACTTTTGAATTACTTCTACAAACCGCAGGTAGAACTGCTAGGTTTGATAAAAATGGTAAAGTTTTAATCCAAACTTACAATATAGACAATTATGTATTTAAATACTTGATTAATAATAGTTATATATCTTTTTATAATTATGAAATGAATATAAGAAAGAAATTAAAATATATTCCATATTATAATATGGCTATAATTAAAATAACTAGTACTTCTTATGAGGATGCTTCTAATGAATCAAAGAAAGTATTTAATTATTTAAATAACTCTTTAAATGATAACTTTATAATACTTGGACCTTCTTTAGCTAGAATATTTAAATTAAAAAATAAGTATAATTTTAGTATTATAATCAAATACAAATATAAAGAAAACTTATTTGAAACATTGAAAATTGTTAAAGATAATTATGAAAGCAAAAGGGTATTAATAGATATAGATATTAACCCAATTAATATATTGTAAAAGTATTAAAAATTTGTTAATATTTTATTAGATAGAAAAGAGGGTATTTATGAAAGAAAAGAAAAAAAATACAATTATAGTTTTATGTTTAATTGGGATGATTGTATGTGTATTATCAATATTAGCTTTAAAGATAATTCAGTTAAATCCCAAAAGACAATTTGATATTCAATTACAATTAGCATATGATACTATGACAAAAAAATATGAAAGTGATAAAAAAGAATCTTCAGTTACAGATGGAAAGTATACTTCTAAAACAATATTAAAAAATAAAACTGAATTATATTATGTAGCGGAGTTTGATATTAACACAGATAAATTAATACATTTTTGTTTATCTGACGGAAGTAAAATTCTCAATATAAATAATGAGGATATTACTATGGACTATATAAAGGAACATACAACTTATGAAAGATCTACTGATACTTGTGAGTTTGACTAATAGGTGATTATATGAAAGATAAAAAAGTGGTGTTTATGGGAACACCCGATTTTGCTGTTCCTATACTTGAAGCACTTATAGAAAATACTAATGTTATTTTAGTAGTAACTCAACCCGATAAAGAAGTTGGAAGAAAAAGAGAAATAAAATTTAGTCCCATAAAAGAAATTGCACTTAAAAACAATATTGAAGTTTTTCAACCAACAAAAATTAAAAATGAATTTAATCATGTTTTAGAATTAAATCCAGATATTATAATAACTTGTGCTTATGGCCAAATAATACCAAGTGAATTATTATTTACTCCAAAATATAAAGCCATAAACGTTCATGCTTCTCTTCTTCCGAAATTAAGAGGCGGAGCTCCTATACATCATGCTATTATTGATGGATATGATAAAACTGGTATTACAATAATGTATATGGATGAACGAATGGATGAGGGTAATATTATTTCTCAAGAAGAAATAAATATAGAAGATAGTGATAATGTAGGAACTCTTCATGATAAATTATCTTTATTGGGAAGAGATTTACTTATACAAACATTACCAAGTATATTTGAAGGTATTAATAATTCGATTCCTCAAAATAATGAAGAAGCAACATATGGATATAATATAAAAAGAGAAGAAGAATTAATTGATTTTAACAAGTCTTCAAGAGAAGTATTTAATCAAATAAGAGGTCTATATCCCTTTCCTTGTGGATACGCATTATTAGACGGAAATAATATTAAAATAATAGAATCACATATTGGTAATTCATCGAAAGGTACTCCAGGGCAAATAATAAATGTATATAAAAATGGAATAGGGGTAATGTGTAAAGACAAAGAAATAGTAATAACTAAGCTAAAACCAGAAGGCAAAAAAGAAATGAATGCAACCGACTTTATAAATGGTCATAAAAAAGAATATTTAATGGGTAGGGTGTTTAATAGTGAGTAAAGAAAAGAGATTTAAAAATTTAGATAGTGAAACTAAATCAACATATTTTTACGGAATAATATTTTTATTTTTAATCGTAGTCGCACTTGTTGTTAAATTTATTCCTAATAAAGAAAAGGAGGAAAAATCTGTTAAGGAGAATACAACTATAGAAGAGACATTCAATTATAAATCATTATTAAATAACATTTCAGATAATTATGAACTTGATATTATTATTAATAAATATTATTTTAATGAGTATATAAATATTAAAAAACAAGGTTTAAATGAAATTATAGATATTAAAAAATATGATTCAAATAATACATATAATCAAGATGATACTATTAATGAAGATATAGATATGACATTCATAACTCCTCAAAGTATATTAAGATTATTAAACATTAATACGTATAATGATGGTAACAAGTATATGATTGAATCATCTAATTATTTAAAACTATATAATGAATTAAATAATACAAATTTAGAAAAGATTGTAAGTGGAGAAATATCTATAGAATTTTTATCACACGAAAATAACGAATATGTTATAAAAATGGATTTAACAAACTTATATAAAAATTTAAATTACGATTATGAAAGTGTTACTTATAATCTGAAATTTTATAATATAAATAAAATAAACTTATCTAATAATAACTAGTTTTGTCGAATGTAATGAAATAAATTGTTAATTATTTTATTATTATTTTAGGAGAGTGATAAAATAAATCCAGAAAAAAGAATAGATAAAATAATTAATGACGTAACATATTGTATATTAAAAATTAACACAATTCAAAAAGATTTGAAAGAATAACTTTCAAATCTTTTTATAATACTTGATTTTTCATATTGACATGTGTAAAATGATAAATAGAAAGTAGGTAAGTGTGTATGAATAAAAA
>CAJOJR010000016.1 GCA_905235065.1 uncultured Bacilli bacterium | reverse complement strand
AATGCAAATATATCAGCAATAAATAGAACTAGATATATTAGCATGAAATACATAGTAAAACCCATAATTTTTCTCCTTCACAAATTACTATTTATCTGTTTCTTTCATATTTAATTATATCATAAAACTTAGTCTTTTTTTCATTGACTTACTAATCGGAAGATTACTAATTTACGAGCTGTTTTAACGCACATTTTTAAGTAGTATAATGATTATGGAAAGGGATATAAAAAAGTTTTGAACCCCTATGATAATCGTGCCATTTAGTAAATTAAAACACTAGCTATTTAGTTAGTGTTTTTTGGTTAAATCCTTTTTAAGTTTGAATGTTTCAAATACAACTATTGTATCATCATTAAAATCGCTATCATATTTTTTGAAGAAATTTATATGATTTTCTTTCCATGAATCATAAGAACCTTCACCTTCTAAGTTGGAAAGACTTTCATCTATATCTTTAAATTTTAATATTTTGTAATCCAACGTTTCAACAATACAAGCTTCTTCTCCGTTGTCAAATAAAATAATAGATTGTTCACCAATTATTGGCAATTCATTTTTATCATAATTAGATGTTGTTGCTCTTTTTTTTCCTTCTAATACAAGTTTAATAAGAATATCGTTATCTATTCCGAAAGACCATTTCTTCATATTAATCACCAAAAATATTGTATCACATATTTACTATTTTCATATAATATGATATATTAATTATGTAATTGAGTTTTATCTCATTTTTCGCAAACGTTAATAAAACGGGTGCCATTAGAAAATAACACGGACTTTAAAGTTCGTTTTTTTAATGATATAATATTTCATGTGAGTGTTAAAATGGTGTGGTAAAAATGAAAACAAAAAAAACTAATATATTAATTTTAATAATTGTTTCTATTATTTTAGCTAGTTATGCTTTTTTAGAAAAGTATCTATATTTTATCAATTTTGATGAGATTTTATTTGCTTTAGGTTATAGTGGTAAAGGTACAGATATGAATATAGTTTTAATATCTATATTAAACATTTCAATAAATTTTATACTTATATTTATTGTTTTATATACACTATTTTATAATATTCTAATAAAAAAGAAAATATTAACTAAAACTGGAAAACAATTATATCCATTTAATTTCTTAAATAATCATAGAAATATCTTTTTATATATAATTTTAATAATTTCTATTTTAATTCTTTTTAATAAAGCTGGTTTATATGAGTATATTCATTATAATTTACAAGAATCTTCAATAATACAAGATAACTATGTTGATCCCAAAGAAGTTAGAATAGATTTTAAAGAAAAAAGAAATCTAATATTTATATTAGTTGAATCACTAGAAACCGGATTATTTACAAAAGAACAAGGTGGGGAACGTGATTACGATGTAATACCAGAAATGTATGAATTACTAAGTGATGAAGATGCAGTTGTATTTTATAATAAAAATAAAGCACAACAAGTAAATATGATTGAAGGTGCTTCTTGGACTTCTGCTTCTATTGTATCTAATTTATCTGGTATACCATTAAAAATGAATTTTAAAGAGAATAAAAGAAATTCTAAATACTTTATGAAAAATGTTTATTCTATTGGAGATTTATTAAAAGACAATGGATATAATAATGAAGTCATTTCAGGAGCTAGAACATCTTTTGGAAAAGTAAATGAATATTTCTATACTCATGGATATAATATAATAGATGCTGATAATTTAAATGAATATGGTCTAACAATGAATAAAAATGATATTGGTGCTTGGGGATTCAATGATAGATATCTATTTGATATAGCAAAAAAAAGATTAGATATTCTTTCAAATAAAGATGAACCATTTAATTTACAACTAATAACAATTGATACACATTTTATTGATGGCTTCAAAGGTGATTATACTGAAATAAAATATGATACACAATTTGATAATGTATATTTAACAACATCTAAACTTATTTATGAATTTGTTAATTGGGTTAAAGAGCAAGACTATTATGATAATACAACTATTGTCATTGCAGGAGACCATTTAAATATGCAAAGCAATCTTTTTAAAGACAAAAAGTTGGATAATAGATATGTATATTATTGTATAATAAATCCAAGAACTAATAGTGCAAAGTATAATGACAGAATTATAACAGCACTTGATAATTATCCTACAATAGTTTATGCTATAGGAGGAGATATAGAAGGAGATAGATTGGCTCTTGGAGTAAATTTATTTTCAAATCAAAAAAAGAAAAATATGATTTTGAATATATTTCAAAAGAATTAAAGAAAAAATCAAAATTTTATGATAATATATTAAGTAATGGAAGTAGGTAGTATTTATGTTTATAGTTAAAATTAATAAATCAGTTATAGTAACTTATTTAGGAGTTGTATTTGCGATTATTTCAATGTATTTTTCATTTACAAAAATAGCTTTTGCAGAAATCAATTATGTTAGATATTCATTCATATTCTTAATATTAGCGGGTTTATGTGACATGTTTGATGGAAAAGTAGCTCGCATGTGCAAAAGAACAGAAGAAGAAAAACAATTTGGTATACAAATAGATTCATTAGCAGATACAGTAAACTTTTTATGCTTACCAGTAATTATAATGCTGTCTCTTGGAATGAATTCAATTATTGATATTATAATTTATTCTATTTTTATACTATGTGGTTTATCTAGATTAGGATATTTTAATGTACATGCTGAATTAGATAATCCAGTAAAGTTTTATAATGGTCTACCAGTTACATCAACTTCAATAATATACCCTATAATCGGATTATTACATGGTCAAGTTTCAAATAATGTGTTTCAAATAGTTTTAATATCAGCTACATTAATTACTGCAATACTATTTGTATTTAGAATAAGTGTTCCTAAATTGAAAGGTATTGCATATATAATAATACCAATACTTGCAGTATTATTATCAATTTTATTATTGGTGATTAAATAATGTATTATGATTTAAAGACAGATACATATTTAAAAGAAAAAGATTCTAAAACTTTAAAATTTTTATATAATTCTTTATTAGGAAGATGTATTTTAAAAGTTTTAACTACTAAATTAGTTGCTAATATGTATGCAAAATATATGAATAGTTCTTTATCAAAGCATAAAATAAAGAAATTTATTAAACAAAATAATATTCAAATGAATGAATACGAAGAAAAAGAATTCAA
Source organism: uncultured Bacilli bacterium (assembly GCA_905235065.1). Lineage (GTDB taxonomy): Bacteria > Bacillota_I > Bacilli_A > RF39 > UBA660 > CAJOJR01. Next base: position 27,533 of record CAJOJR010000016.1, on the reverse strand, counting down.
ATCTTTTAATGATTTTTTTATAAGAAATATAAAAACAAATAAGAGAAAAATTGAGGATGGTTTAATTGCAGTATGTGATTCAAAATTAAGCGTATACAAAATCACAAATGACTCTAAATTATATATTAAAAATTCAGTTTATGATGTTAAAGAGTTAATACAAGAAAAACATAATTATAAATATGCTTTAGTCTTTAGATTATCCGTTGATGATTATCATCATTATATTTTTCCGGATGATGGAGAGGTAATTAAAAAAAAGACAATAAATGGAATACTACATACTGTACAACCTATAGCATTTAAAAAGTATAAAGTATTTCATGAAAATCAAAGAGAAGTAACATTCTTAAAATGTAAAAATTTAGGTAATGTTTGTTACATAGAAGTTGGAGCAATGTTTGTAGGAAAAATTGTTAATGAAAATAAAAAAGAATTTAAAAAGGGAGAAGAAAAAGGCCACTTTGAATTTGGAGGTTCTACAGTTATCTTACTTCTAGAAAAAGATTTAAATATAAATTCTAAAATTATTGAAAATAGTAAAAATGATATAGAGACGATAGTTAAATTAGGAAATAAATTAGATTAAAAAAACAAACTATAATTAATAGTTTGTTTTTATTTTAAATTAATTTTATTAAATGTTATTTTTTTTATTATTTTATTTAGATATTCTTTACCAAATACACTATACAATAGTCCTTGTTTAAATGCTACTAATAAATATGATATAGCTCCTATAATAGTTATTACTCCAATATATAATATACAAGATAGTTTACTATCATAATTAACTGGGATAATTAGTTTCATTAAAAGCACAACAATTATCATAACTAAACTTGGTAATAATGTTTTAATGAATATTTTAAATGTTTCATAATATTTTATGTTATGCTTTCTATTTAAATGGATTAATGCTATTAATATACTTAAAGTATACCCAATAATACTTGCAATAATTGCACCTATAAATGGTTTTAATCCAATTAATTTACATAAATACATAAGAGGAACATCTAAAAGTGCATTGGTTGCATATCCTAAAATTGTTGATAAATAAACAACTTTAAACTTATTTAAACCTTGTAATGTAGTTGAAGTTACTAAATATAAATTAAAGAATAATGGCTGAAATATATAAATTGATAATATCATTGATCCTAATGTTAGTTCTTCGACACCATAGAATATAGCCCAAACACTTTTTGATAGCATTGCTATACCAATTGCCATAGGAATACATACAGAAAGAACTATTTGCATTCCTTTATTTAAATGTTCTTGCACTTTATCCCATTGTTTTAATGTATTTGCTTCTACCATATTAGGAATTAAACTAACTGCAAGTCCCATTGCAATAGAATTTATTATCATTCCTATTTTAGGAGCCCAAGTTGTAACAGATGAAGTAATAAATTCTGTTTCATTTGCAGATAATCCCATAGATCCCATCGTACGTGATATAAACACCATGTCAACAAAACCATATATTGAAACAGCTATACTCACAATTATAAATGAAGTTGCATAATGTACTATTTTTTTAAGTATTTCTTTATCAGTTACATCACTTTTTTCAACAACTTTATCCAAAGATAATTCTTTTTTGTTTTTATTCATTTTTAATTTAACATATATAATTGAAATGAGGCCGCCTATAAACGCTCCTAAAACAGCAATACTTACAGATAATCCAATAGGTAATTTAAACACTCTTAAAGCAATATAACTGCCTATTATTATTACTGTAATTCTAACAAGTTGTTCTATGACTTGACTAATACTAGAAACACTAATTATATTATGCCCTTGCAAATACCCCTTTGATACGCTTAAAAAAGGTATAACTAATATTGCAAAAGATATAGCTCGTATTACCATAGTGACATCTGATATAGTATTTCCACCTGTTAAATCGCCTAATATAAGTTTCGCAAAAGAAGGAGCAAAGCAAAACATCACTATAAACATTATGAATGATAATAAAAATATTATCATCTTACCTATTTTATATGCTCTTACTTTAGCATCCATATTTCCTAAAGTATTATACTCTTTAATTATTTTACTCATTGCAGATGGAATACCGGCTGAAGATATATCTAAAAATATTAAATATATATTATAACCATAAGCATATAAGGCACTGCCTTGTATACCAACTATTGCATAAAATGGAATAACATATAGTATACCAAGTATTTTGGTAATTATTATTGCAGCAGTTGCTATAATTGTGCCTTCAATAAACCCACTCTTTCTCATATAACCACCTTATATATCCATATATTTTTTGTATATTGGAATTAAACCCATACCTCTTTTAAAACTAGGTTTTATTTGAAATACTCCTGGGAATGAATTTCCCTCAATAATTATAGGGCCTTCTTCACCAATTGCTACATCCCAACCTATATATTTAACTTCTTTTATTTTTTTTGAAGCTTCACAAACTAAATCACAAGCTTCTTTAAAATATGGAATTTTATATCCCACTATTTTTTTATTAGTAATTGGATGAACTTCAAATACATTATCCTCTTGGTCAATTGCAGGAACTATTATTTCTCCTTCTTCATTAACAAAGGTATACATTCCACCACTACTAAAATTATCAGTAACGCCACCATTACCTATTTTAAATACTCTATTTATCACGAATGAATCTTTTCCGTCGCAAAAAGTAAATAATCTTAAAGTATTAACTGAAGAAGGATATAAACTACTAATATCTTTATGCTGAGAAATACATTCTTCTATAAGTATTTCTTTTTTTTCAATTAAATTATTATATAATCTCTTTTTATTAGAACCTCTTCCATAATTATATTTTTCAATGCCATGTCCACCTTCGCCATCTATTACTTTAGCAATTATAGATTTATGAGTCCTAAAAAATGTATTAAATTCATTAAAATTGTTACCATCTATTACCATAAAGTCTCTATTAATATATTTAGCAAACTTCTCATTAAATTTAACCTTGTCATCTAGTAAATCAAAATATTTTTTATCATTGTATTTACTAATAATAGAATTGTTTTTAGTTCTTGTTAAATATGTCTTTCTTTCTTGTTTATTAAGTAAATAAAATTCAAATTCCTGATAATCATAGTAGCCAGCTCCATAAGTCAAACCACAATATACCATATCAATAAATATTATGAGAAATGGTTTTTTAGATTTTTTGCTTATTTTCTTAGCAATTTTAATCATATTTTTGTAATCTAATCTTATTATGCAACGTATTAAAAACTTAATTTTTTTCATTTTAAAAACTCCAACACATATATAATTATAATATATATGATGAAATATATCAAATTAACTTCATAACAAAATAAAATTTTACAATTGTTATTTAACGTGTGCTATAATGAGTTGGAGGAGATGAATTTATGAAGATACCATTTAAAGCTGGGAATATATTAATTCCTAAAAATGTAGATATGCACAAATGGAGTGTTGTTGCATGTGACCAATATACTTCAGAACCAGATTATTGGAATGAAGTAAAAAATATTGTGGGAGATAGTCCTTCAACATTAAGCCTTACTCTACCAGAAATTTACTTAGAGGAAAGTGATGTGGAAGAAAGAATTAAAAGAATTAATTCTAATATGAAAAAAATGATTGATGAAGATATATTTAATGAATATAAAGATTCAATGATTTACTTAGAAAGAACTCAAAACGATGGAAAAGTAAGAGAAGGATTAATGGGAATAGTTGATCTTGAAGATTATTCTTATGAAAAAGGATCTCAAACTTTAATTAGAGCTACTGAAAAAACAGTAATCGAAAGAATACCACCTAGAATGAAAGTTAGAGAAAATGCTCTATTAGAACTACCACATATAATGATTTTAATTGATGATGAAAAGAAAGAAATTATTGAAAGTTTAAAGAATAAAGTTACTGATAACGATATTGTTTATGATTTTGATTTAATGCAAAAAGGCGGACATATTAAAGGATATAAATTAGATAATGACACCATTAATGAAGTTATATCTAAATTAGAACATCTTGCAGATAAAGATTATTTTGAAAAGAAATATGATGTTAAAGATAAAGGAATATTATTATTCGCAATGGGTGATGGAAATCATTCACTCGCAACCGCTAAAGCTTGCTATGAAAAGTTGAAAGAAACTATGAGTGAAGAAGAATATTTAAATCATCCAGCAAGATACGCACTTGTAGAACTTGTTAATTTACATAGTCCTGCATTAGAATTTGAAGCAATACATAGAGTTTTATTTGATATAGATGTTAATGATTTAGTCAATAATTTATATAATTACTATGAAATTAGCGAAAATGGTGATGGTCAAAAATTTGAACTTATTACTAAAGATTTTGATAAAGTGTTATATATAAAAAATCCTAAATCAAACATTCCAGTTGGTTCAATTCAAATATTTTTAGATGAATATTTACAAAATCATAGTGGTAAGATTGATTATATACATGGAGAAGATGTTACCAAAGAATTAGGTTCTAAAGAAGGAAATGTTGGTATTATATTTGATGCAATGTCTAAAAATGATTTATTTAAAACTGTTATATTAGATGGGGCGCTTCCAAGAAAAACATTTTCAATGGGACATAGTAATGACAAAAGATTTTATCTTGAAGCAAGAAAAATAAAATAATATGTAAAACCACTCATAATATGAGTGGCTTTTTATTTATGCATTATGGTATACTTAATTCATGAGAAATATAAAAATAGTAATATCAATTATATTTATTTTATTTTTAAGTTCTTGCAATAAAAAATCATATATTATTTTAAATTACAACTGTAATAATTTAGATGATTTTAAATGTGAACTAAAAAATAGTAAAATAAATTGTAAGATAGAAAAACCTATATGTGATGGCTATAGTTTTATAGGATGGTATGATGAGAAAGATAATAAAATTGATTTATCATCAAATTTCAATAACGGTGTTATAATTTATGCTAAATGGGAAAAAATAGATAAACCAATTATTAAAAAACCATTACCTATAATAATTGATCCACCACTACCCAAAGAAGAACCATATTAAAAAAATTGTATTTATAAATACAATTTTTTAATGATTTAAACTTTTACTTTCTACTTTATACTTCAATTTAGCTTCTCTCATAAAATTGGAAATTTTTGTTTCTATCTCATCTAACCCACTTTTAGGTAAATTTGTAAGTATTACTTTTTCTCTTACTGTATCAATTGTTATTTTACCCCATATAAGGCCACTATATACTTGCATATCATTATACATTTCTGGAGTAATTGTATAAAAAAAACTACCCCAGAATATTCTTTTAGTACCTAGTAATATTCTTTTATTTGTTAATACAACTGCATATGTGTTTGCTATTTCTTTCATAGAATTATTCTTTTGTCCACAAAAAGCATATAACACTTCTTCATCAGAATCTATGTAGTTTTGAACTACTTCTGCATGCTTTTTAATTCTAAAAGCAAGACCACCATGATATTTTCTTCTAAATTCCATTATTCTTTCATAAATACTCATTTTAATCACCAATAATATTTTATAATTTTTTTACTAAATAATCAATTATTACTTTTAGCGTTAAAAAGTAATGGATTAAAGTTTTTACCTCACATTGAGAATTTTTACTTATCTAAAAAGAAGGTTAAGTACTTCTACAATTTTCTTATCCTTCTTTTTATATCCCTAGCAGCGACCAAACCAGTTGCAGCAGCAGTAACTATATTTCCAGCTTTTCCTGCTCCATCTCCAATAAAATACATATTATGGTCATCTAATTTCATATTATTATCTGTTGTAATTTCATTACTAAAGAATTTAATTTCTGGTCCATATAATAATGTTTCTCCATTATTAACACCTGGAATTATCTTATCAAGTGTTTCTAAACCTTCTAATATATTTATTATTATTCTATGAGGTAAAACTAATGCAAGATCTCCAGCAACAACATCTTTTAATGTTGGTTCTATAAATCCTTTATTAATTCTATCCATATTAGAACGTCTACCAGTTCTTAAATCTCTAAGAGTTTGTACAATTGGTTTTCCATTACCAAGCGTGTTAGCTATTTTAGCAATAGACTCACCATATTCTCTAGTATTTGTTGATGGCTCAGTTAAATTAACTCTAGATATAAATGCAAAATTTGAATTATTAGATTTAATATCTTTTAAAGCATGACCATTAACACAAATATAATCATCATATTTTTCTTTTGTTACAAATCCTTCAGGATTAGTACAAAATGTTCTTATTTGATCATTATATGTATCTGTTTTAATAAATATAGTTGGATCATATATAATATTACACATTTCTTTTAGAATTTCTTTTCTAACTTCAACTCGCACACCTATTTCAATGCTTCGCGAAACATATGGAATATTATATTTGTCTGCAAGTTCTTGCACCCATTTAGCACCTGTTCTGCCAGATGCAACTACTACATATTTAGAATTTATGATGTTTTCATTTTGACCCACTCTATAAGTTATTCTATATCTGTCTTTGCCATCAATGTCAATTACATCAGCATTTTCAAGCACATCTACACCTTTGTTTATTAAATATTTAGTAAACTCATCAATATATCCTGGTAATTTATCGCTACCTAAATGCTTTTGTTTTATTATAAGTAAATTAGCTCCAACTTTAGCTATTTTTTCTTGTATTTTCCTTGCTTCTTCTATATTGGTAGGATAAACATCACTATCCATTTCAAATTCATTAAATATTTCTTCTGTGTCATCTATTAATCTATTAGCTTCACTTATTGACATATATTTAAATAAATCTGACTTACCTAATTTTGGTATAAAATTAAGCTTTCCATCAGAAAAAGTCCCGGCTCCTCCATATCCAGACATTATTGCACAAGGATTACAATTTACACATATCCCAGTTTTCTTTATAGGACAAACTCTATGATTTGCAAATTTACCTTTATCCAATAATAAAACTTTTAAATTAGGATTATCTTTAGTTAACTCATAAGCAGAAAATAAACCAGCAGGACCTGCTCCCACTATTACGACATCATACATATTTACACCTTACCTCACTCTAACATTTTATATTATTAGAGAGTAAAATACAATTATTTTTATTATAGAAATTATATGGTATAATTATAGAAAGAGCATAAAAAAAGACTGGATTATTCCAGCCTTTTTGTTTAACACTTACTATCAATCTTACAAACATCAGCATCTTTAAAGAAATCTCTAAATATTGCCTTTTCATCTTCAAGCATTTCATTAGTCAATTCTTCTCTTGAATCATTTTGCTTGTCAGATATTCCTTCAACTAAGCTTTTTGCTTCGCCATTTTCCACATAGACAAAGTTAGGCGCATATATTCTTTTCTCGTTAGTTGAAACTTTAGAACCATCTGAAGCTGTTAAATTATAGTCTGATAAAACACTATTAAAATATGCTAATAATTTCTTATATGCTTCACTTCCAGCATTCACTAATTCTAAGGAACTATCATTATCAAGGGTATATTTATCGCGCATAATTTCATTGCCTTCAGAATCCCATATATCAACATAATATATTTTTGATACACCTTTTTCATTAGCAATTTCTATAGCTTTTTCTATAACACTTCTACACCAAGGGCATAATGTTGAACCAAAATAAACATAAAATGTTTCTTTATTTTCAATCATAGATACTATTTCTTCATCAGTAGAATATATAAATGGATTCTTTTTAGAAATTGTAACAGTTCTATGTTCCTTTCCAGAAGCATTAACTTTTCCATTCATAGATTCATAGTCTTTTTTAAATTTTGAAGCATCATTATTACAAGCAGTTAAAGTAAAAATTGAAAATAACAATATAATTCCTAATAAAATTCTTTTTTTCATAAACTCCTCCACACGATATAATTATACTATACTTTTTAAAAAAACATAGGGTTTTTAACTAAACTTGTGGTTGAGTTAAACATTATGCGGACAAAAAGATCCATTTGGTTTCAAATTACATTTTTTTATTATTTCTTCTTCACTTAATTTTCCTTCTTTTCTATAATAATCTGCAATTGCTTCATGTATTGCTTCTTCTGCAAGTAGTGAGCAATGTATTTTTACAGGTGGAAGTCCATCAAGTTGTTCAACAACATCTCCATTTTTTAAAGTAAGTGCTTCTTCTAAGGTTCTTCCTTTTATTAGTTCAGTAGAAATACTACTTGTTGCGATAGCCGCTCCACAACCAAATGTTTTAAATTTAACATCAGTTATTATATTATTTTCTACTTTAATATATATTTTCATAATATCTCCACAAACAGGATTTCCTACCTTTCCTACTCCTGAAGAGTCTTCTATAACTCCAACATTTCTTGGATTTGTATAGTGTTCTATAACTTTATCTGAATAATCCATTATTTTTCTCCTTCCAAAAATTCCTCATAAAGTGGTGACATATTTCTAAGACGATTTACTATTTCAACAAGACAATCTATTAAATAATCCACTTCTTCTTTTGTATTATATTTGCCAATAGACACTCTAAGTGAACCATGTGCCACCTCATGTGAAAGTCCTATCGCTAACAGTACATGAGATGGATCAAGTGAACCAGAAGTACAAGCACTACCACTTGAAGCACATATACCTTTATTATCTAAATTTAAAAGTAATCCTTCTCCTTCAATAAATCTAAATGATATATTTGTATTTCCAGGTAATCTCTTTTCTAAATCTCCATTGATTTTTATATAAGGTATTCTTTTTTTTATTTCATCTAAATAATAATCTCTAAGTTTTATTATTCTTTCATTATTTTCATCAAGTTCATCATAAGCTAGTTTTAATGCTTCAGCTAAACCTACAATACCAGCAACATTTTCAGTCCCAGCTCTTTTCTTTTTTTCTTGGTGACCACCAGTTATTAGTGGGTTAAATTTAACTCCTTTTCTTACATATAAAGCTCCTACACCTTTAGGACCATTAAATTTATGTGCTGATAAAGATAGGCTATCAACGTTGAGATCATTTACATCAATTTTCACACTTCCAACTGCTTGAACTGCATCAGTATGAAAATAAATATTATGCTCATGAGCAAGCTTTCCAATTTCTTTTACTGGTTCAATAGTCCCTATCTCATTATTAGCAAACATAATACTTATTAATATAGTGTCTTCTCTAATTAGATTTTGTAGTTCATTTAAATCAATAAATCCATTCTCATCTACACTTACATAGCTAATTTCAAAGCCTTCTTTAGATAAACTTTTACAAGTTTCTAATACTGCAGGATGCTCAATCTTAGAAGTTATTATATGACGTCCCTTATCTTTATTAGCATAAGCTATTCCTCTAATTGCAGTATTATCGCTTTCAGAACCACCCGAAGTAAAATATATTTCATCTTGATTACAACCTAAGATTTCAGAAACAATTTTCCTCGAATCTTCTAATGCACTATGTGCATTTCTTCCTAATCTATATATCGCTGATGCATTACCATAAACACTTTCAAAGTAAGGCATCATTTTAGATAATACTCTGCTGTCTAATTTAGTAGTCGCAGCATTATCAAAATAAACGTTTTCCAAACGTATCCCTCCATTTCATACAAAAATATTTTAGCATTTAATTCATACCATTTCAATAGGAATTAATTATAAAATAAAAGATTTACTTTTTTAATAAATCTTCTAATGTAATTGAATCTGCGTAATTATTTATAGCTTTATCTAAACCCTCCCAAAAGCTATATGTTGAGCAGCCCTCTTGCCTTGAACATTTGTAATCATACAAGCATTTAAGAGGCGCTAAATTTCCTTCACTAACTCTCAATATATCCCCAACTGTATACTCATTAGGTTTTTTTGTTAATCTATAGCCTCCAGTTTGCCCTCTACTTGATTCTAAAAAGCCTGCTTTAACAAGTTTAGAAATTATTTGTTCTAAATATTTATTAGATATTTCTTGTCTATTTGAAATACCACTGATAGATACGATACTATTTTTGGAATTTTCAGCAATATCGACCATTATTCTTAAAGCATATCTTCCTTTTGTTGATATTTTCATATTTATTTTCCCTTTTTAGATGTTAATTCTTGTATTTTTTCATCTATCTCATTGTTCATATCTTTTAACTCATCTTCAACAACTGTTACATCTGTTTCCATGCTTAAAGCCATTAACTCATATTCTTTTTTCTGCCAATACCTTTTTAAGAATTTTAAAGCAAACTCTTTATCAAAGTCGCATTCCTCAATCAAAAATTTTAAAGCAGCTATTTCATTACCCATTAATATTTGATCATATTTATACATAAACTTCACCAACTATATTTTATAACGAAATTGACTAAAATTCTAGAATAAATTATAATTAGACATGTTAGAGGTATAAATGAAAAAGATTTTATTAATGATATTTTTATTCTTTTTTTCAATTATAAATACAAATGCATTAACTGAATCTGTAATTGATATTACTAACATGGATATCTTTGAACTACAAGAAGCAGTTGATAATGATTTAATAAGTTATGAAACAATTACAAGATTATATTTAGATAGAATTAATGAATATGACAAAAATTATAAATCAATAATAACAATAAATAACAAAGCTATCGAAGAAGCTAAAAAATGCGATGAAATTTATAAAAAAGAAGGAAGAGGCTCTATACTTTTTGGAATGCCTATTATTGTAAAAGATAACATTGATGTATATGGTTTACCTACTACTGCTGGAGCTAAAAGTTTATCTGATAACTACCCCAATAATAATGCATCAATTATTCACAATTTAATTAATAAAGGGGCAATTATAATAGGAAAGGCTAATATGAGTGAATTTGCTTTTATGGCAAGCTCTTCAGTTAGTTCATATGGGACAGTCAAAAATGCTTATAACACCTCTTACTCAAGTTATGGTTCTTCTGGAGGATCTGCTGTATCAGTTGCTGCTTCTTTTGCTGCTTTAGGAATCGGAACAGATACAAATATGTCTGTAAGGAGTCCATCATCTGCTAATAATTTATATGGCATGAGACCCACTTTTAATAGCGTTTCCAACAGCGGTATACTAAACTATGATATGACAAGAGACACAGCGGGTCCAATTACTAAAACCGCTAAAGAAAATGCAACACTTCTATCTATAATGCAAGGTAAGGATGAAAATGAATATATAAATAACAATACTACTTTAAAAGGAAAAAGAATTTGGTATTTTAAAGCAATTTGTTAATGGATCTGGATATGGATTGATTAAGACTAATAAAGAAATTGAAACACTTTTTTATAAAACAGCTGAAGCGTTAAAAGAAAATGGTGCTGATGTAATAGAAATTAATGATTTTTGGAAAGGAAGTTATACTGATATTTCAAATAATACTGTTGCAGGTTGGACAATGTGTTATGCATTTAATAACTATATAAAAGGAACAACTGGCACAATAAGAAGTTTTAATAAACTTGCCTCTTCTTCCGGACATATATACAGTTTATGGGGATATGTAAGTGATTGTACTGACAAAATAAGTTCTGAGACATTCAAAAAATATGACAGTAAAAAAGAGCCATATAAAAATGCATTTAATAAATTATTTAAAGATAATGAACTGGATGCTATAATGTATCCTACAATAAATAGTAAACTCACTAAAATAGGTAACACAAGTATTGATTCAAATGCATCAAACATTGCCCCAGTACTTGGTGTTCCTTCAATTACGATACCTATGGGAGAAATAGATGGATTATATTATGGATTTGATTTAGTAGGATTAGAAAATTCAGAACAAACATTATATGATATAGCAATATCATATAACGAAATAAATAACACGTATAAATTGCCAAAAGAAGTTCCTAATCTATATGAAATACCTAAAAATGTAGATAAATTAGTAGAATATTATTTAGAAAATAAAGATTACACTAATTATAAAAATATTAGTAGAAATGGTATTATCAAAGAACATAAACAAATAATAAATAGTATAAAAGATTATTTTAAGAATTATTCAAGTATTGAAAATAAATCTGAAAGAGCAAGTAAATTATTAAAACAATACAAAAATATTAATAGAAAGATTAAAATAGATAAACATTTATATTTATTAAAAACAATACTATCATTTATATTTGGTTTTATATTATTAATATTATTAATACCAATTAAAAGAATAAAAAGAGATTAATTCTCTTTTTATTTGTAATATAATTTGACAAATTCAATGATAAATGTTATATTTTATACATGGATACAAATAATGAAAGCACTTATTTTGTAAGTGTAAAAAAGAAATTAAAAAGAAATAGTAGACTTTTTTCTAACAGAGAAAAGATATTTTATTTGATCAATAAGAATAAAGGATACTTAACAACAAAAGAAATATCTCAAAATAAAATAGCTAGGGACTACCTTAGATGGTTAGTTGATTATGGAGAAATAAGAAATGTTGAAAGAGGAATTTATATAGGAAGAAAAACTCAAGAAGATATTTACTACACATATGCTTTAAGATTTCCTAAAATAATATATTCACATTTAACAGCTTTATATTTACATGGATTTATTTCTAAAGAACCTGATAAACTTCAAATGACATGTGTTAATAATGTATATGCTGATGGTTTCTCTAAATTTAATATGTTCTATATAAAAAGTTCATGGTATAACATTGGTCTTAAGGAAATAGAAGATAAAATGGGTTATACTATAAAAGTTTATGATATTGAAAGAACTATAATTGATATTATAAGATCATATAAAAGATTTGATATTAAATATGTTAGAGGAATTGTTAATAAGTATTTAAATAGTGAAAATAAAAATATAGACACTCTTCTTAATTATGCTCAAGAAATGAATATATATGATGATATAGTAAAATTTATGAATTTAAAATAAGGAACAAGTTTTGTTCCTTATTTTATTTCTTTTAAATCTTCATTTATTATTGAATATAAATATGTATTTACTTTTTTATTACTTATACTCTCTATATAGCTTTTATATCCATTTAATTGATTAAAATATGCTTCATCATCTATATTCTTAAGTTTATAATCAACTATATCAATATGATCATTATATTCAAGCATTAAGTCTATAACTCCATTATATAAAGTATCTTTACTCTGATAATTAAATTCAAATTCTTTATATATTTTAGCATCTTTAATATTTTTTAATAATTCATTACTCATAAATTTAGTTATCTTATTTCTTATAAACTCATCTTCTATTAAATTAGGATTAAAGTTTTTAAAATCAATATATTCTAATGTTTCATGAACTTTATTACCAAAATCCATTTTATTTTGTATGTCTTTATCAATAAATCTATATGTTTCTTTAGAAAAATGCTTATTATCTATTTTATCATTAACAATATTTATTTCTTCTACATAAATATCATCTTCATATAACTTTATTTCAGATAATTTACTCTTAGTATTTAAATAATCTTTAGTTAAATTTAAATCTTTTAAATTAATCTTTTTAAAGAATTCATTACAATAATCTTTAATAGAATATATAAAATCTGATAATCCTTTAAACCTTAACCTTTTATTAATGTCTATAACACCATATTCATCTTTATTTAATTTTATAGTTTCTTTATAAGGTAACACTATTATAATCTTTTCTTTTGCTCTAGTAAGTGCTACATAGAATAATCTTAATCTTTCACTTATATCTTCTTTATTATAAATATTTTTATATAGTTCTTTTATTAAAGAAGACTCATTATCATCATTAGGTATAATTATTCCATATTTATTATCAACTATTATTTTATTTTTTAAATCACTTCTATTGAACTCATGATTAAGATCAGCAAAATAACATATAGGATACTCAAGACCTTTAGATCCATGTATTGTAAGTATTTTAACTGAATCAGAATCACTTACTTGATTAGAACATTTAATACTAATATCAGATGTTAATATATCACTTAATTCATCATTAAATTCATAAATATCATATCCCAAATCACTATATAGTATAGATAATTCTTGCATCTTATTAATTCTTGCATTAAACTCTTTATAATTACCAACTTTATATATTTTATTATATACATCAGTTACTTCTAATATCTCATCAAAAATATCTTTACAAGTTTTAGTGTTAGTTATTTTAATACTAGATATATCTTTATAAATAGATGTTTCTTTAAACCCATTAGATGTCATTATTTCAAATAAATATTCATCATTATATTCATATAAGAAACTTCTTCCTATACTCATAAAATCAAATTTAAATTCATTATTAAAATCATCATTATTAATTCTAATAACTATATCAATTAAATTCTTAATAAGTTCAACCTCTACATTATTTGTAATATTATCATCTCTTAGTATTGTTAGAGGAATTCCTTCATGCTCAAATATTTTTTTATATGTGCTAAATGTATTACTTCTATCAAGAATAATAGAAAAATCACTATATCTAACATCTCTCATAGATTTAAGCTTATTATCATATATTTGATATTTATTATATACTTTATTCTTTATATCTTTAGCTATAGTAAATATTTCTATTTCATCATTAGAAATTTCTTTACTTGGATCACTTTCGTATTCTAAAATATCGATATTATAGTCTGTCTTATAAAAGTTAGAAAGATAATCTTTATTACCAAATTTCATTTCATGACTAACTTTATATTCAGCTCCACCTATATCATTATCCATAATAAGGGAAAATATTTTATTTATTCCATCAACAATTTCACTTCTAGATCTAAAGTTTTCTAATAAATCTATTTTTATTCCTTCATTATTTTTAGAGTATAAGTCATATTTTAATTTAAATAAACTTGGATTAGATCCTCTAAATCTATAAATAGATTGTTTAATATCTCCAACCATATAAACATTATTATTAGATATTAAGCTAATAAACTTCTCTTGTACATCATTAGTATCTTGATATTCATCTATCATTATCTCTTTAAAAGAGTCTCTTACTTCATTTCTAATAAACTCATTATCATTTAATATTTTAATAGACAATAAAGCCACATCATTAAATGTATAAATATTATTCTTTTTCTTATAAGAATTTAACTTATCTAGATATTTTTCTACTATGTATAAAATAGTATTTATATCTTTTTTTGAAGACAAGATATTATTTTTAATATCTGTAAAAGAGCCATATTTAGAGTAACTTATCAATTCTTTTACTCGATCTTTAAATTCATTATTTAATTCTTTCTCGTCCTCACTAGCCCCTCTTAAAGTTGGGAAATCTATTTTTTCTATTAAATATAAATCCTCAATATTTATGTTTAATAAATTATATAAACTTTGATTTACCTGTTCTATATATCGACTATTAAGATAATAACTTAAATTATTAAGTTCATTTTTAATATAATTCCTTTTACTTTCTAATAATTCTTTATAATCATTAATTATATTATTTATATTATCACTTTCAAAATAATTATTTTTAATATAACTAATAAATTCTTCTTTATTAAACATTGACTCAATTTGATTAGAAATTTCCATTATATTATTTCTAAGTTTACTATCTTTTTTAACACAATATTTATTTATTAATTCATTAAAATTTTAAATATAAACTATCAAATATTTCATTAAATATCCTATTCTTTTCAACGCAAAGTAAAGATTCGTCAGTTATTTCAATATTCTTTGATATATTAAGTAAATAATGATATTTCTTTAAAATAGATAATGCATATGAATCAAATGTTGTTATGTACGAAGAATTCAAAAGATTTAATTCTTCTCTATAATCCGATAAATTTTCTCTAATTCTATTTTTCATTTCAGCAGCTGCGGCTTTAGTGAACGTTAAAATTAAAAGTTCATTTATATGAGTACCACTCTTAATCTTTTCAATTACTCTTTTAGTAAGAACAGTAGTTTTACCAGAACCGGCACCAGCACTTACTATAATGTTTGTCCCACTTTCATATACAGCCCTTGATTGTTCTTTAGTTAAGTCCATTTTTTTCACCTCCTAAAGTAACTATATCTTCATTTTTCATATAACATATACTTTTAAACTTGCAGTATTTACATCCTTCTATTTCATTATTTAATTTCTTAGGATTTATATTAAATTTAGCATTAATTATATCTTCAGATGCATTATGAACCTTCTCATCAACCAAATCATTTAACTCTCCAATTTCTTCATCAGATATCAATTTAGAATGATAATAAAAACTACCATCACCATTTAATTTTAAACTTCTAATAAATTTTGAATCTTCATAACTATTATCCACACATTTTAATATGTCTCTATCATTATTAGAATAGCCTTGTAACTTTAAACTATCGATTCTAGAATCTCTATCTAAAACATCATCAAGAATATGTTGAAGATAAAATCCACCAATTTTAGCATTTCTAAATTCATTAGAATTTTTAATTAAATAAACATATATAGGTAACTGCATATTAAATCCATATTTAACATTATCTAGCTTAATATATGGTGAACCTGTTTTATAGTCAATAACCGCGATAATCATTTCATTATTATCTTCTTTGTACATTATTTTATCTATAAAACCAGTTAGTTTAACATTTAATCTATCATTAATATCTATAGTAATATTTTTTTCATATAAAAATTTATTTAAAGAGGTATATTTTAACTGCTCCTTAATAGTATCAATTGTTAATGATAGTTCATTCTTTAAGCCTTTTAAAAAGAACTTATCAGATGAAGTAAACTCATATTTGGATTTACTTATTTCTCTTTCCCAAGCAGAATCCAAATCATAAGACTCTGTAAAACATTCAGCTAAAATATTATGAAATATTGTTCCTAAAACAGAATCAAAATTATTTTCATATTTATCAAGACCTAATATATATTTTAAATAATATTTAAATGAACATCCATAAAATGAATCAATGCTTGTATAAGATAACTTCAATTTATTCCCTAAATATTCATATAATTTATTCTTATCTATTCCTTTAAACTTATTATTATATGTTAAATACTCTTCATCTTTGTAATGAGAATTCAATCTACATAAATATTCACTTACACTTCCATATTTATTATTTAGATCTTTTTCATTAACAAGCATTATCTTATTATAATTATTTGAATCATTAAAATCTAATTCTATTTTTTTATTTATAAATAATTTTTCATCATATAAACTAGATACATAAAGTTTTTCTTCTCCATTATGTTCTCTATAAGATAAAGTAAGATTCTTAGTAAGACTAATTTTCTTTTTTAAATAATATCTTTCTTTTTGATTTAAATCATAAGAAGTACTAATACCCAATTCTTTTTTGACTTTATCACTTAAATAATCTTCATCTTTATAATCAGTAGGTATTACTCCTTCATTAAAGTTAATAAAGAATACATATTCATTATCGTTAATAATATCATCTTTAAAATCAATACATTTAACACTGTTAGATAAATGTTTAGTCACTTTTTTTATCTTATTAACTTTATTAAATATCATATCTTTTACATCGTTATAATCATTACAAAAATTAAATGAATTAACAATATTCACTATCTTTTTAAAATAAGTCATATCTTCTTCTGTAAACACATATTCATAGAGTTTGTCTAATGCTTCTTCAATATTATTAGAATACAACTCTTTAAATTTTTTAACAAGTAACATACCCTGGATAGTTTCGATTGGAGATATCTCTACAGGTATATTATAAAGTTTAAATATTCTATTAATATCAAATAGATATTCTGATGTTACATTACATAGTTTTATTTTATTGATATCAATTCCTTTTTTTATTAATTTACATATAGAAGATGCTACAAAAGACACCTCTTCTTCCATATTGCTAGCTTTATATAAATATTTCTTATTAACATTACCTTCAAGATTTAAGAATCTTACATTTAATCTATTAAATGTATTTATATAAAATTCATCAATATCTTCACAATCATATATTATTAATTCACTATTTTGAATAAAGTTTCTAAATAATATATTATATATTAATAAATTATTATCATCTAATTCATGTTTTAAATTTAGTAGAAATTTATTTTTCTCATCATCCACATTCTCTTTTATATAATATAAATTATTTAAATAGATAGTAGCTATTTCGGGTATTACATTATATTTATTACAAATATAAAAAATAGTTTCATTATTATAATCAAAAAAATATTTCTTTTTAAATTCAGACAAAGTTATTACTTTAGTATTAATAAGTTTACCACTTAAAAGATTAATAAAGCTTTTCTTAGTTTCATCTTTAATAATTACTATCTTTTTATCAAAAACACTTGTATCCATAAATTACCTCTATTAAAATTATAACATTAAAAATAGTAAAAAAAAGATGTTAATTTTTAACATCCTTTTTCCCATAAAGCCACAAAGTACATACTATAAATTATTTCTACTTTATCACCTGGTTTATATGTATTATTATCGGCATTATTATACCAGCCTATAAACTCTTTATCGCCTTTATATTCTTTTGGTTCTGGTAAAGTATAATAAGTATTTGCTTCATAATAAGTTCCCTTATTTTCTTCAGACGTTCTTACCATCCACATATATTTTCCACTTTTTGCTTTTTTAGGTTCTACTATTCTACCGTTTAAAATTCTATCAAATAAGCTGATATCAAGTATGCCCTTGTGTTGTAAAATCATTCCTTCTCTCATTCTAAATCCTTTGAATATATGTTCTGGAAATACATGAGCCCAATCTTCCCAAACAAAAACATCACCCTTTGCTAAAAATTCTTCTCTTTCGCTTGTCCATTTTAAATCATCATCAAAAGGGAACATATTAGAAACTATTAAAATTGCATCAGTAGTAAGAATGTTTTCAGCAACTACATTATGATAATACGTAGATGATACATGATAATAATTTACCGGCTTATTAACTTTTTCAATCTTCTTTACTGTTACAACTTGCAAATTATTATTTTCATCTATCTTAGCAACTCTTGTACCTACATGAAATTTTTCTTTATCCATAACAGATACATATTCTTTAGCATCTAAACTATATACACCATGAGTTCCAACTGTTTTTAAGACCGATCCATCTGAAAATGTATTAATTTGATACTCTTCAATTGTTCCTTTTTGTTCTACCCAAATTGGATATTCATAAACAATTTTTCCTAAATCATGGCTAAACGCAATAATTAAATCATCATATCTAACGTCTTCTATATTTTTAACTGATCCATTTGCAAGCCTTATTTTAGTTCCTTCAACAAGACAAGTCTGGCCAGAATAAACTGATCTACCTGTAATCGTAATATCATCATTAATTATACCTGAATTAAATCTTATAGTACCGGTTGTATTTGAACCACTGTTTAAACCATAGAAATACTCAGTATTATTAGTAAGTGATGTAGTACCCATTGTTACACTAACAGAACCATCAAGAGTATAATCACTAGATGAAATATTTAAAGTTTCTGAAAAAGCTGCCATATAATATGCATAAGTAGATGTAGAATTATTACTAAATCTAATTCTACTATTATTTGAAGCTGAATCATTTAAAGTAACAGTATATCTATATTTTAAACTTGTTTCACTTGATGCTACACAATAATTAGTTGTATCAGAATCATTACAATTAGATAACCCACTATTACCTGCACCATCTATTCCATAAATTCTAATAAAGTATTCATGAGTTCCATTCATATTAGTCCCATTTGTATTAAGAAAAGCACTATCAAGTGTTATCTCATAATTTGAAGTTGATTCAGTCCCTGGGACTTCAAATGTTTTAATTGCATTTGTTCTACTATTAGTTGCATCATAAAGTAATATTATATACTTACTTACATCCGTTCCACCTTCATCTAATCTTTTCCAAGAAACACTCGCTTTTAAAGCAGTATTATCTACATCATAAATTTTTCTTGAAAAAGTTACATTACCTATTTCAATTGGATCTTCATCTTTTGCTTCTGACTTATTAACAAGAACATCAAATGTTCCAATATTAAATGACGCTTGATCAGATGTAGTTACTAAAACTGAAGTGGAAGTAGTATCACTATTAAATATCGCTGTATCTTTTGCTTTTACACACGCTTCATATCTTTGCTGATTTTGGTCAGGATTACTTTCATTAGGAGAAGCTATTATAAAAGTACCAGTTGAATCGCCATTTGAATTTACAAAAACAAAGTTTGAGTTACCAGAAGATATAGTAAAGTTTTTATCTACTTTATAAGTATTTATAAGTTCAAACTCAAAACAATCTATGTTAGAGTTTCTAATATTTAAAGTTTCTGAAATTACATTTCCGTATAACGAACCTGAAGTATCCTCACTTGTTCCAACAGTAGCTCCTCCACCTACTCCTATTTGAGTATTGTTGTTTTCCGAAACAACTTCTATTGATAATTTAACTGCTAAAGTTCTTTCTTGTCTAGCTGGTATTATTGGATCTTGAGGAGACAAATTGCTGTTAGCACTATTAACATAATCATAAGTCAAAAATGCACCAGCATTTGATTCAGATGCACCAACGATAGAAATTTCTGGTGATAATCCAAATCCAGTAAAGTTATAATCATATGGCGTTCCATTATCAATAGTAATCAAATAAGTTGCTTCATATTCTTTTTTCTCTTTAGAAATCATAAAGTTTAAATCAATTAATATTTCTCCATCATCGCTTAAATATAAACCTCTTCCAGCATTAGATGGTAAAGTATTGTTAGCCGAATTATCTAAAGTAACAGATTTTATAACTAACTTCCCTGGCTTCATTACTGTTACATTACCATTTAAATTAAGTATTTTATCTCTAAAAGCATAACCTAATGTTAAAGAAGATAAAGCTGCAATAAAAAGCAAAAGAATAATAATAAAATTCTTATCATTATTTCTTTTCATAAACCTCTTCCTTTTCTACAGTATATCTCCAAGCCATCAAATCATTGAATAAAACAAACTCCGCTCTATCATTATAATCACAATAATTAATTGGAAGACGAACCTCACTATGCGCATCTAAAAGTTCATTAAATTCACTAACATCTATGACTTTTAAATCTTTTAATGAAGGAATATTTTTAACGTTAACTATTATTGAGTCGTATGTTTTTAAGATATTATTAACCTTTTTAATATAATAATATTGTTTTTCTTTTGATTTAACAAATAGTAATACTGATAATACTGCTGCAATTGCAGAAATACCCATTAATGAGAAACCACTTATTTTTAATATATTATATTTTGCATCATCAGAATGTATCAATCCTGTTGATAAAATACTTTTTTCATTAGGTGCTTTTATCTCAATAGGAACTTCAATTGTTGCTTTAGTAAGTGGTATAGAAAGTGACATCACTGATTCTTTTACTATTTTTTCATTTGTAAATTCACTATCTAATCCAGTAGTTATATACAAGAATATTTTAAGATATCCATTAATAGATAATCCATATTCTTTTTTAAATTCCATAAGTAAATCATTATAAGTATCATAATCAATTGATAAATTCTCTGTTATACTTACAAGATTTTTATTTTCGAAATTTTCTACTACTCCTTCTTTTAAAACATATTCTTTTTGCCAATAATTGCTATTTCCGGTTTGTAAATCCGCACTTATTAATCCTTTTACTGTGTAACTATAACTTCCACTTCTTGCATTAGCAAAAGTCAAATCATATTTTAAGTCAACATCTATCTTATCAATTAAAGATGTTATATATACTTGATTCTTTGGCAAATATGGAGTTTCGAAAAAATGATTTTCTTTCAAAAACACTCTATAATCAATGTCACTTTTTTCTTCATAAACGACAGAATCAGTAAAATAGTTATTAAATCCTTTTTTAATTAAAAACAAACCAAAAAAGAATAGTACTATAGAACTAATAAATATTAAAGTTAAAATAATATTCTTTTTCTTGCCTTTCACACTATTTACCTCTTTTCAAATAAATCATTAACGATTACAGTAGGATATCCAGCATATTTTACTATATAATCTACTGTTCCAATTACATGTTCATTATGAATTTCATATATGTCTTCTAAATTATTGTTATCCCCTTTTGTTATAAATGTATAAATACTTCCATTATTAGTTATTTTAGTAACTCTATGTGTTATTATTCCTGTTCCTAAATTGAAAGCTAAGATTTCTCCTTCTTTTATTTCACTAGCTTCCTTTTTAGTTATAATTACTGCATCTCCACGATAATAAGTAGGCTCCATACTTTCAGAAACAATTGCAACCAATTGATACTTAAATATACCACTTGTAAGTGAGATCAAAATAAGTAAAAATGAAACAGTTACTATTGTCAAAGTATTTCTTAATGTTCTAGCTGATGCTGCAGAATACTTTTCCTTATATTTTACAGCCTTTCTAAGCTCAAAATAAATCATAAATGGCAATATTAAACCAAATACAGATCTTAAATAATTACCTAAACTTGGAACAAAAGGAACTACATAAGCATAAAGTTCTATTACTAAAATATAGACTAATGATGGAATAAAACTAATCTTATATGTTATATAAGAACACAATGATTGATTAGCTATAATAGGAAGTATAATGGTAGAAGTAATAATAAATATTCGCTTAAACCCTTCTAAATTCAATCCATTAATTCCTATTATTATATTTAAAACTATAAATTCAATTGTTAATATAATAATTTGCAATTTATTAGTTGTTTTCTTTAAAATAATATATCTAGTAAGTTCTATTGATGTAAATAAAATCAAATAAGGAACCACATATTTAAGTGTAGCCAATAGATTTTTATTAAATAAACTGTATGAAAATCCTAAAAAGAATCCTAATAAATATATAATTAATAAATAAACTAATAAAGATATTATTACTATTTTTATAGATGTCGATTTTAAATAATCTTTATCTCGAACAAATCCAAAAGTAAAGTATGAGATAATAGCAAACGCTAACATAAATAATCCCGATACCCATAATGAGAATTCTTGATAACTATTTAAAACAATTATTTTAAACATAACAATAAAAATCAATAATATTGCTTCAAAAAAATATACGCTTTTTATCTTTTTTTCCATAATAATCACTATAAGAATATTGTGATGCCACAATAAAGTGGCATCACTTTTCTATCAAATTAATTTGCTTGTGTATAAGTTAAAGTTACTGTATATGTACCAGTATGATCTGTTGCAGGTAAATCATCCTCGTCTGCTGGTTGAACATATTCAATTTTAACGTGAACAGTTTCAGTTCCACCATTAGCAGCTAAAGTATTACCATTTACAATATTAGATGCAGCTGTATAATCTGTGCTATTATAAGTAACTACATGATTTAAATAAGCTATACCAGTAGTACTAGTTAATGCAATGTTCTTTAACTTAGCATCGAAATCACCTGCATTGATTACATCAATATCAAATTCATAGAAATCACCAGGCTTAGTTAAAGTTACTTCATAACTTGCAGTTAATGGTTGATTACCAGTAGCAAGAGTAGCTGCTTCTGCTACAGTTGTTGTTTCAGTTTTGTTAATATTCTTAACTTCTTTAAAATGAACATCCCATTTAGTAGCTTTTGCTGTTACATCACCATTGATTGTTAAATCAATATCAGTAAAGGCAAATGCAACTGACAATGATACTACTGCTGCCGCTAAAGCTATAATAGCGATTAAGTAATAACTATTCTTTCTTTCCATAACGTATCCTCCTTATCATAGACAATTATACATTATATTTTTTAGTATTTCAAGATTATTTTACAACTTAAAAAAGCAATGCGTTGCATTGCTTTTTAATATTAATATTAGTCACTTCAAAAACATGTCCATCAATGTTGAAACTGCATCTTTTTTAGTTGTTTTCTTTTTACTTGAAGTTGTTTTTCTTTTTGTTCCTGTAGTCTTTTTAGTAGTCGTAGCTCTTCTTTTTGGAGTTTTACCCTTGCTAGAATTAATTAATGTACCAAGAGTAGTAGCAACTACCGCAATAGTTTCTTTATTATCAGATATAACTTTTGCTACTTTTTTTAGATCAACTTTTTTCTTTGATTTATTTGAAGTTGATTTCTTTTTTTCTTTAACCTCAACAATTTGTCTTTCCACTGTTATTCCTCTTCTTTTGTGTCTTCATTTTCATGAAGTTCAGGAATACATCTTCTACAAGGTTCAGTCAAATTCTTTTCATAAGCGGCTTTTACAGTGCCCATGAAAACATCATCACTATTTTGTAGTGCAGGACAATTTTTATCTACATGGTATTTTTTACTGTGTGTAGCCCAATAAACTACTGCTTCACCATCAGCATTAGTATCAAAGTTTTCAGTTGCTAAAACTTCTTTTTCAGCTTTTTCTAATTGTTCAACAGAAATTGGATTAAAATCATAACTAGCAACACCTGCTACTAGCATTAAAACTACGGCAATTATAGATACTATAGTTTTATTTTTCTTGTCCATTTCTTTATCAGTTAAAACAAGAATAATGATTGGTAAGAATGCTATAACTGAAATAATTGTTCCTAAGTTATTTTGTACCCAGAATCTAAATGCATTCTTTTCACTAGCTGGATCAATATGATTAGCTTTTTTCCAAAATTGTGAACCAATAATAACTGCGCTACAATCAAGTACTAAAGCAATAATTAAGAATGTTACTTCGCTCAATGATGGTATCCAGTTAATTACGTCTTTTAATCTTAAAATGGCAATAACTTCAAAGAATATACCAACAAGCCATAAGCAAATAGCAATTATCCTTTTAGACTTAGCTCCTTCCTTTGGAGTAGCTTTTACTTCAACAAGTCTTCCTTTTGAATCTACACCAATTTTTTTACTGTCTTTTTCTTTTTCTTCAACAGCAACAAAATTACGATTTTTCTTTGCCATATACTTCGTTCCTTTCTAAAAATAATATAGCACACAGAAAAAGAAATTTCCATAAGTATTTATAGAAATTTCTTTTATGTTTATTCGCTTGGTATTAATAATTCTTGACCCACTGATAGGAAATCCGTTACCAAATTGTTAATTGATTTTAATTTTGCTACTGTTGTTCCATAAGTATTAGCTATTTTCCAAAGAGAATCACCTTTTTTAACAGTGTAATTTGCATAATTGGTTGTACCTGGTATTAATAAAATTTGACCTATTTGTAATGTATTAGTATTTAAATTATTAGTTTCTTTTATTTGGTCAACTGTAACTCCATATTTATTAGCGATTGAATATAAATTATCTCCTTTTTGTACTACATAATTTATACCACCTATTGATGGAGTTTCAGTTTCCTCTACACTAGAGTCCCCAGTAGGTATTGTAAGAATATTTCCAACAGTCAAAGTACTACTTGTTAAATTATTCACATCTTTTAATTGATCAACAGTTACTCCAAATTTTTTAGCAATTCCATATAATGTATCTCCTGCTTTTATTGTATATTTTGTTCCTAAACCTGGTGTAATATCAATATCAACACTACTTTCTTTAGGTATTAATAATTGTTGATTAATTTTAAGCTTATCACTAGGTAAATTATTCACAGATAAAAGTGTACTTACAGTTGTATTATATTTTTTAGCAATATCCCATAAATTATCTCCACTTTTTACAATATATACTAAATAATTTTCAGGAACCTTTTCAGTTTCACCAGATGTAACTTTTAAAGTTTGACCAACACTTAGTATATTACTACTTAAATTATTTAATTCTTTAAGTTCATTAACAGTTAATCCATACTTAGTTGCAACACTCCATAAAGAGTCACCTGATACAATTTTTATGTAACATTTTTAAATGTAAATATAATATCTATCGTCTTATCTTGATAGATATAAATCTTTTCTACTAAATTAATTATTAATTCTCTAGTTGGATTTTCAAGTGATAAAAATTCATTTATATATTTTTCTATTTGTTTGTTATCTATTTTATTTGATTCTATACTTTCATTTTTAAGATTATCAATATTCTTTTTATTATTATCTATTTCAGTTTTAATGTTTTCACTTACTCTTAAGTACTGTTCTTCATCTATTATTCCTTTTAATCTATCCATATATGTTTTATCTAGACTTTCTGTTAATTTATTATTTGTTATCTCTAAACTTTCAATTTGTTTTTTAATCTTTAAAGTATTATCTTCAAATTCTATACTATTTAAAGATTCTTTTATTTTATTTTTATCTAAATATTTCCTACATACATCTCTTATATTATCTAAAATAACATTTTCTAATACTTCATAATTATTTGTGTGGGATGTACAGACATGATATTTTGAATATGTTCTATAATAATCACAAGTCGTATAACTTCTTCCTGTTTTATTTTGATATCTTATTGTTATTCTGTGTTTGCAGTCTCCACAATATAGTAAACCATCTAATAAATAAAATCTTTTCTTCTCTGGTCTTTTAACATTTTTAGGTAATAAAGTTTGTACATAATTAAAAGTTTCTTTATCTATAATTGCTTCATGTGTATTTTCTACTATTATGTAATCATTGGGATTATTTTTAACTGTCTTTTTGAGTTTATAATTAATCTTCTTAGTCTTACCTTGTACTGCATCTCCTGTATATATTCTATTAGTTAAAATAGCTTTTATAGTAGTATCTACCCATACTCCATATTCTTGTGATATACAATTAGTATTAATACACTTTGTATTCCATACATAGTTGTAGTAAGATGCTGGTGTTTTTATTTTTCTTTCAGTAAGATATTGTGCTATATAGTGGTATGTATTACCTTTAAGTGCTAAATCAAATATTAATTTAACAACACTTGCTTGCTCTTCATTTATTACTAAATGATTTTTATTTGCTGGATCTTTTTGATATCCAAATGGACATCTACCTGATACATATAATCCATCTTTCATTCTAGAATGCAAACTACTTTTAATTTTTTTAGATATATCCTTAGCATACATATCATTCATAATGGCTTTAAAAGGTGCTATATCATTATTTGTATTATCTATAAAAGTATCTATGCCATCATTAATTGCTATATACCTAATATTATTATTTGGAAAATACTTTTCAATTAATTCCCCAGTACCTATATAATCTCTACCCAATCTTGACATATCTTTGGTAATAATCATATTGATTTTACCAAGCTCAATATCTTTCATCATTCTTTTAAATGATGGTCTATCAAAACTAGTTCCAGAAAATCCATCGTCTACATATTCATCTATTACTATATAATTGTTTTCTTTAACATACTGATTAAGTAAACTTCTTTGACTTACAATGCTATCTGATTCTACATTACCATCATCTCTTGATAATCTTATATAAAGTCCTACTTTAAAACTACTATTCCCTACCATTAATTACTACTCCCTTCTATCTGGGAATAATGAGTATGATTACATGGTAGCTCTCTATCTAAATAATTGCAAGTCATGTTTAATCTCTTTTGTAATTCTATTTTTAATACTTCAGTTATTATTTCATTTAAAGATTTAGAAGTATCTTTAAATTTCAAATTAAC